>WRAI01000016.1 GCA_009780275.1 Oscillospiraceae bacterium
AGGTCATAAAATCGTTGGTCGTTACGGCACGCACGGCGACGACATAGTTGTAAGTGCGCTTGCCGCCCTTGATGCCGACGGAAAGCGTGTCGGTCAGCAGCGCGAAATATTGGCCGGGGCGCTCGTCGAGCGCATCCAGCTCTTGCCGCACAATGGCATCGGCCTGCCGTACAGTTTCCAATTTGTCAAAGGTAATCTCGCCGACCACACGCAATGCCAGACCCGGGCCGGGCAAGGGTTGCCGCTCGGTTAAACTTGCCGGCAAACCAAGTTGCCGTCCCAGTTCGCGCACTTGGTCCTTGTACAGTTCACGCAACGGCTCGACAAGGCCGATAAAGCCTAAGTCTTGGGGCAGGCCACCGACATTGTGATGGCTTTTAATCACCGCGCCGTGTTCGCCGCCGGACTCCACGATATCAGGATAAATCGTGCCTTGTGCTAAGAATGGAATATCGCCCAGTTTCCGCGACTCTTCCTCAAACACGCGGATGAACTCCTCACCGATGCGTTTGCGTTTTTCCTCGGGTTCGCGGATGTCCGCGACTTTGGCAAGAAATCTGTCTTGTGCGTTGACGCGGATGAAAGTCAAATTGTCATTGGCAAAAGCCTGCTCGATTTGATCGCCTTCGTTGAGGCGCATAAAGCCGTGGTCAACAAAAATGCATGTCAGCTGCCCCGGCACAGCGCGCGACAGCAAGGTCGCGCACACCGACGAATCGACGCCGCCGGAGAGTGCAAGGAGCACTCTCCGGTCGCCGACTTGTTGCTGTATATCGGAAATCAGCTTGTTGATGTAATCGCTGTTGATAGTGATACGAGTCATAGTTCACAGCCTCCTCCGTTAGTTGCGTTTCAAAACATTCTTTTTCAAGGGCCTAATTTATAATTCGATAACGCCCTCAAAGACTTTTTGGCAATCTCCCGTAAGGTAGACTGTGTCGTCTGCGCAGCGCACGAGGAGGTTGCCGCCGGGGAGCTGAACCTTAACATCGACGTCTTTGTCACAATGCTCGGTGCGCACTGCCGCGACAACGGCGGCACCTGCACCCGAACCGCAAGATTGCGTTTCACCTGAGCCGCGCTCCCATACGCGCATTTTGAGGTGATTGCGCCCCAGTACCTCAACAAACACTGCGTTGATTCTGTCAGGGAATAGGGGGCTGTTTTCAATATTCGGGCCGATGCAGTTCAAGTTGAGCGATTCAACATCGTCGCTGAATATTACGGCATATGGATTGCCTAGCTTGAAGCAGATGAGGTTGTACGGCACATTATTTATTTCGATTGATGTTGGTGCGACGGTCTCAATCTCTTCCGGCGCGCCCATATCAACGCGCACGCTCGACGCTAAGCCGTTGCGCAGAGTGAGTTGCAACGTTTTGATGCCATCCAGTGTCTCGAGTGTTATCTTGCGCTTTTTGACAATGCCATTGTCGTACAGATATTTGCCCACACAGCGTGCCGCGTTGCCGCACATGCTGCCTTCACTGCCGTCGAGGTTGAACATTCGCATTTTGGCATCGGCGACATCTGAGCGCATCATCAGTACCACGCCGTCACCACCGATGCCGGTATGGCGGTCGGACAGGAAGACAGACAGCGACTCAGGTGAGTTGATGTCCATATCAAAGCTGTTGATGTAGATATAATCGTTGCGGCAGGTTTGCATTTTAGTAAACGGCAATTTCAGCCGCTCGGTGCGCATTTGGTTGATGTCAACCAGTTCGGTATTGATTTCGCTGTAACCGGACAGTAGGCTGTCCGCCAGCGCGTTGGCCGTGTCGATGCTGGTCAGGCAAGGAATGCCCAAAATACAAGCTCGGCGGCGAATTTTAATATCATCGCGTGCTGTGTCGCGGCGGTTTTGCGATGTTGAGATAATGTAGCTGATTTTTTTGCTCTCAATCAGCGTTTCGGTGTTGTTTTCGGCACATTCATGGATTTTCTTGACAGCTTCGACATGTACGCCCTTGCCGCGCAAGAACTTCGCCGTGCCTGCCGTGGCATATAGGTCAAAGCCGCACTTTGCCAGCTTTTTGGCAACGTCGGTAACTTCGGCGTAGTCGCTTTGGCGCACGGTAATTAATACGCCGCCGCTCTTTTTTAGTTCATATTTCGCGCCGGCAAGTCCTTTGTACAAGGCTTCTTCTAAGTTTTTGCCGATGCCCAACACTTCGCCTGTTGATTTCATCTCGGGGCCCAGGTGTGTGTCGACACCCGCCAGCTTTTCAAATGAGAAGACAGGAACCTTGACGGTGACATAGGGCGGGATGGGAGCAATGCCCGATGTATAACCATTGTCGCTCAACAGCTCGCCGGCACTGACTCTTGTCGCCAATTCGCACATTGGTACGCCCGTGACTTTGCTGATATACGGCACGGTGCGTGAGGCGCGGGGATTTACTTCAATGACGTAGATTTCACCGTCGTACAGCACATATTGGATGTTGACCAGGCCGCGTACGTCGAGTGCCGTACAAATTTTCTTGGTCAGCTCGAAGAGATCTTGCGCCAAGTCGTCGTCAACATTCAAGGCCGGATAGACTGAGATACTGTCACCCGAATGCACACCGGTGCGCTCGATATGCTCCATAATGCCGGGGATGAGGATGTCCTTGCCGTCACAGATGGCGTCAACTTCGATCTCGCGACCGCTGAGGTACTTGTCAATCAGTACGGGATTTTCCTGTTTTTGACGCAAGATAATTTCCATGTACTCTTTGACATCCTCGGGCGCGAAAGCAATAACCATATTCTGTCCGCCCAAAACATAAGAAGGGCGCAGCAGCACGGGATATCCCAGCTTTTCCGCAGCTGCGAGGGCTTCGGCTTCGGTCATGACGCCAAAGCCTTTTGGGCGTTTGACGTTGAGTTTTTCGAGCAGTTGATCAAAGCGTTCGCGATCCTCACAGATGTCAATGGAATCGGCAGATGTACCGATGATTTTGACACCGCGCTCGTGCAGCGTTTTGGTCAATTTAATGGCTGTACCGCCGCCGAACGCGACGATGACGCCCTCGGGCTGTTCTAAGTCGATAATGCGCATGACGTCGTCGATATACAGCGGCTCGAAGTATAGCCTGTCCGCCGTATCAAAGTCGGTTGAAACGGTTTCGGGGTTGTTGTTGATAACGATGACCTCGTAGCCCATTTTGCGCAGCGTCCACACGCAATGCACGCAGGCGTAGTCAAACTCAATGCCCTGGCCGATGCGAATTGGACCGCTGCCCAGTACGACGATACGGGGCTTTTTGCTCTTTTCGATAAAGGGCAATGCCTCGTTTTCTTCGCCCTCCCGAACCGAATAAAAATAGGGTGCCTGGGCTTCGTGTTCGCCTGCGCAAGTATCTACCATCTTGTATATAAGCTCGTTTTTCGGATCGTCCTCTGCCTTTATGATGTTGAGAAGGCAGTGCAAGAACCACGGGTCGATGGCGGTGACTTCATGCAGTTTTTCTACGCTGATGCCGCGTTTGAGGGCAGCGTATACTAAGAAAAGCCGTTCATCGGTTTTGGCACCGGCTTCTTTGAGGATTTCGTCGTCTGACATGGCTGCCAGTTTAGGCATGTTTAAGTCTTTCAGCCCAATTTCGGCACCGCGCACGGCCTTTAAGATGGCTTCTTCAAATGTGTCGGCCACCGCCATGACCTCGCCGGTGGCTTTCATCTGTGTGCCAAGCGTTTTTTGCGCATAGACGAATTTGTCGAACGGCCATTTGGGAAATTTGACGGCAACGTAGTCAAGCGCCGGTTCAGCAATGGCATATGTCGTACCTGTCATGGCGTTGGTGATTTCGTCGAGTGTATATCCGATGGCAACTTTGGTCGAAACCTTGGCAATAGGGTAGCCGGTTGCTTTACTCGCCAGTGCCGATGAACGCGATACACGTGGATTTACTTCGATAACGGCGTATTCAAAGCTGGTGGGATGCAGTGCCAACTGCACGTTACAGCCGCCCTCAACGCCAAGCGCCGTGACGATGTCAAGTGATGCACTACGCAGCATTTGCAATTCCTTGTCAGCCAATGTTACTGCCGGCGCGATGACAATGCTGTCGCCGGTATGTATGCCCACAGGATCGAAGTTTTCCATCGAGCAGACGGTGATGGCATTACCTGCACGGTCGCGCATACACTCGAATTCGATTTCCTTCCAGCCTTCGATCGACTTCTCGACCAAGATTTGCCCGATGGGTGACAACGCGATGCCGTTTGCCGCGATGGCTTTGAATTGCTCCTCATCCTTGGCGATGCCGCCACCTGAGCCGCCCAATGTAAATGCCGGACGGACAACAACGGGATAGCCAAGCTTTCGCGCAATGGCAACTGCCGCATCCAGCTCGGTGGCAACTTCCGACGGAATGCAGGGTTGCCCGATAGACTCCATTGTTTCTTTGAACAGCAATCTGTCTTCAGCCTTGTCGATGGTTTCGGGCAGGCTGCCCAATAAGCGAACATTGTACTTATCCAAGAAGCCGGAGCGCGCCAGTTTCATGCTGAGCGTCAAGCCGGTTTGTCCACCCAAGCCAGATAAAATGCCGTCTGGGCGTTCTTTTTTGATAATACGTTTGACTGTTTCGAGCGTCAGCGGCTCAATGTAAATTTTATCGGCAATATTGCTGTCGGTCATAATGGTGGCGGGGTTGGAGTTGGCAAGCACGATTTCGATGCCTTCGTCACGCAGGACACGACAGGCTTGTGTGCCGGCGTAGTCAAATTCGGCCGCTTGACCGATGACGATGGGGCCTGAGCCAATGACCAGAACTTTTTTGATACTTTTATCGAGTGGCATTATTTCTCCATCCTTTCTGCAAATACGTTGAACAAGAACTCGGTGTCGAGCGGGCCGCCGGTGCTGCCGGGGTAGAACTGTACTGAGAATGAGCTTCCGTAATCCAAGCCCTCGCAGCTGTCGTCGTTGACGTTGATGAACCAACTATCGTCAGCAATAACAGCATAGCCGTGATTTTGGCCGGTATTGTATACGCGCCCTGTTTTCAGGTCTTTGACCGGCTGGTTGCCGCCGCGATTGCCGAATTTCATCTTCTCGGTTTTGTAGCCTTTGACAATGGCAAGCAATTGATGTCCCAGCCCGATGCCAAAGATGGGGATGCCGCTGATATCGAGCTTGGCAATGGTATCGATAATAGGCTTGTTTTCAGGTGCGGCCGGGTTGCCTGGACCATTAGACAGCACAATGCCATCGGGGTTAGCCGCTAAGATGTCCTCGGCCGACGCATCGTGCGGGAATGACCACACCTCACAACCGTGAGCAATTAAGGCGTTGGCAATGCTGTTCTTGGCGCCGAGGTTGAGCATGACAACTTTGCGTCCCTCACCGCCGATTTTCTTGATGCCACGTGGTGAAACGGCTGCCACGGCATTGGATATGGTATAGGCTTTGGCTTCGGATTGGTCGGCAGCTGTTGGCGGCGTGGTAGTAATTTTGCCATTCATGACGCCGTTGTCGCGGATCAGCTTGGTCAGCTTGCGTGTATCGATGCCGCTGAGGCCAATAACACCGCGTTCTCTTAAAAAAATGTCAAGCTCGCCCTCACATCGGAAATTAGAGGGGTCTTGACACGGATGTTTAATAATATAGGCACGGGCGGCGATTTCAGGAGCTTCGAAGTCAGCGGGGATAACGCCGTAGTTGCCGATGAGCGGGAAAGTTTGAACAATCATTTGTCCGTGGTAGCTGGAGTCGGTTACGGTTTCCAAATAACCTGTCATGCCTGTGGTGAAGACGATTTCGCCGACAACATCGCCGGATGCGCCTATGGACTTGCCTTCAAAGATGGTGCCGTTTTCCAGAATGAGATACGCTTTGTTTGCCATTGTTTTCTTCCTCCTATATTCTTTCGTTTTCCTCCCAATTGCCCCTCTTGCGCAGAAGGGCTGCGTAGTGGTGGGGTGGTTAACCCTGCACAATCCTGCTGTTACTCCTTCTTTCCCCCTGTGATGATGGTTTGGTCTGCTTGGCAGCTCTATTGATGCCCCATAAAGCATGCGGTGCAAAACGACCGTGCGCTATTGCCGCACGCGCGAACCAACCCGTTCATACTTATATATCCTAAACTATCCGCACCAATTTGTCGACATATTTTGTCTAAATCCATTTTGTTGGCAATTAGGTTTTCTTGTGCGTCTAAATCAGTGCCGTAGCCGCAGACATACTTTAAGGGCGGTGAGGCAAAGCGCATATGTACTTCGGCGGCCCCGGCGGCTTTGAGGTTGCGGATAATTTTTGCAGTTGTTGTGCCGCGCACAAGCGAGTCGTCAACCAGTACAATGCGTTTGCCTTTGATGCTGGCGGCGAGTACGTTTAATTTTAAGCGGACGGCTGCGTCGCGCTGTGCCTGTGTGGGGTAGATAAAGCTGCGTCCGATGTAGCGGTTTCTGACAAGTGCCGAGCCGAGTGTGATGCCGCTTTTTTGGCTGTACCCGTAAGCTGCCTCTAATCCACTGTCCGGTACGCCGCAGACTAAGTCGGCTTCCACAGGATGCTCTTCGGCCAAAATTGCGCCGGCTTTGCGCCGCGCGTCATAGACACTTAATCCATCAATGATTGAGTCCGGTCGCGCGAAATAGACATACTCAAAGATACACAGTCCGCGGTTTGGCACTTTCTCGGTCAGCAACACACCTTTGCTATTGACTTCGCCATTTTCGACGACAATGACCTCGCCGGGTAAAATGTCGCGCACAAAGTTAAAACCGCAAGATTCCAACGCGCAGCTTTCTGAGGCGACCGCTACGCCGAGCTCACTTTCACCCAAGCAGAGCGGACGGAAGCCGTTGGCGTCGCGGATGGCAATCAGTCGGTTTTTTCCTGTGGCAATGACTAAAGAAAATGCGCCGCGCAGTTCTTTGGCCGCTGCGATGGACCCTTTGACGGTATTGCTGTTGTCGAGTGTATGGTGGACAATCAGCGAGCTGATGACCTCGCTGTCGCTGGTTGCCTTAAAGCGTACGCCGCTGTCGTACAGTTGCTTGCGAATTTCATCGGCGTTGGTAATGGCACCATTGTGCGCCGTAGCAATGCGCCCGGTGAAATATTCGGTGACAAAAGGACCTATATTTTCGGGGCGGCGGTTGCCGCTGGTGGAATAGCTTGTATGTCCGACGGCAACGCTGCCGTGCGGCAAATTCTCCAACACATCGCCGGAGAACACTTCGGTTACCAATCCGGCGGCTTTGTGGCAAAAAATGCGTTGATCCTTGACCACGGCGATGCCGGCACCTTCTTGCCCGCGATGCTGTAAGGCGACCAGCCCGTTATACGTCACGCCGACGGCTTCGTCAGAGCGCAAACTGACGCCGAATACGGCACATTCTTCGCTTAATTTGTCGTTGCGTATCATAAAAATCTCAATACCCCTTCGCATATTCTGCTCATTATTATAATCGAAATTTCTACAAAAAGTCAAGCGTATATTTTACTTGACAATCAGAAGATAATTCGTTATGTTGTAGGAGTGAACTGCATTCGACTGTACCATTAAAGCAGAGGTGAGGGAGCAACTATGCAAACATTTATCAACTGTATTGCCGACCATTCCAGCGAGGGGAAATTGCTTATCGGCAACACACAGACGGCTCTAATTGATTGTGGAATGATATTTTGTGCCGACGCTACCATTAAAAAAGTAAAAGACGCCCTTGACGGACGCTCTCTCGACTATATTTTATTTTCGCATACACACTATGATCACATTGGTGCACTGCCATTTTTTCGACAGGCGTTCCCGCAAGTCAAAGGCGTGACAACTGAAGTTGGCGCTACAGTTTTGCTTAAAGACACGCCGCGGCGCGTTATTAGAGAATTGTCACAAATTGCCGCGCAAAATCATGGTGTAATGGTGGGAGATTACAGCGATGACGCTTTTTGCGCCGATGTGATTGTCAAAGACGGCGACTGCATTGATTTAGGCGGCTTGACCGTGCAAATTATTGAAACGCCGGGACACACGCGGGATTCGTTGAGTTTTTTCGTGCCTGAGTTAGGTATTCTTTGTCTTAATGAAACAACCGGCGTATTGTTGCCCGACGGCAATGTATATGTTTGTTACTTGACGGGCTATCAAGATGCCATCAACGCTATCGAAAGATGCCGCAAGCTGCCATACAAGCATTTGTCGTTGCCGCACCGCGGCATTGTAGATGGCGCGGAGGCCGAAAATTATTTTGATAAGGCGTTGCAAGCGTACATGGACTGCCGTGCTTTTATTTTGGATATGTATGTGCAGGGCTTGGATGAGGAAGCCATGTTGGATGGGTTCTTTTTGAAATATGCTGACGAAATGTTGTTGCAGTTTCAACCTAAGGCGGCGTTTTATGCAAATGCAAAGGCAACGATTGCTTGTACGTTGAAGGAGGCAAACCCATGATTAATAAGTCAAACCTATCCGAGACGCAAGCCATGTTTGAGCAATGGTGGCGGCGCGAAAATGCGCAGCGCCCGATGATGCAAGTGCGCGCTTGGCTGGCCGAGCCGACAGCGAAGTTCAATGTTCCGGAAAATTACACTGCCGAGCAGCACCACAGCGACATTGACATCATCATGCCGCGCTTTCTCAACGAGATTCATAGCATGGAATTTCGTTGTGAAGCCGTACCCAACCTCAACATCAACTTCGGTCCCGGTTCGCTTGCTGCTTATATGGGTAGTGAGCCGCGCTTTGAGTACGACACAGTGTGGTATACAGAGTGTATAAAATGTGTCGAAAATTACCAGAACTTACAATTCGATCCAGAAAACTACTGGTTCAAACGTCATTTCGCGCTTGCCGCTGAGGCAAAACGCCGCAGCAACGACCAATTTTACGTCTGTATGCCCGACATTGTTGAAAATATTGACATCATCGCCGCCATGCGCGGGCCGGAAGATATGTGCTTTGACTTGTTCGATTCGCCCGAACATGTCAAGCGGCTGATTGACAGTGCCGACGACATTTATTTTGAGTATTTCGACCGCTTCCGCGATCTGCTGAAAATCGGTGACAGCATGATGTATACGGCGTTTGACGTGCTTGGCGAGGGCAAAGTTGCCAAGGTACAATGTGACTTCGCGGCGTTGATTTCGCCTGAGCATTTCTGCGAGTTCATTGTGCCGTCGCTGACAAAACAATGCAATCAGCTTGACCACTCGATTTTTCATTTAGACGGCAAGGAGTGCATTCGCCATTTGGACGCCATCATGGGCATCGAATCGTTGCAAGCTCTGCAATGGACGCCCAATCCGGGCATGCCCGACGGCGGCAACGAATACTGGCATGAACAAGTCTACGATAAGGCCAAAGAAGCGGGGAAGGCCATGCATGTCTTTATTCGCGACGGCGGCTTTGATGACTGGGTCAAGACGGCTGACAAGTTTGTCAGGCGTTATGGCTGCAAGGGCACCTATTTGCTTTTTCCGCCAATGTCGATGGCGGAGGCAATGAAACTGGAAGAAATCGCGTTGGAAAAATGGCACGCATAAAAAAACGGGCGGAATTTTCCGCCCGTCTTTCTAATCCAAATTCACTTTTCGTTTAACCAACCAATGGTTCAGCACAAACAACCCTACGGCAAAGACCGCTGTTATAATGGTCAAATTCAAATCAATATATGCGGTCATGCGGCCATCGATTGTGGAAAATCCTTCAACATCGCAACAAATGGTATAATACGCGTCACTCCAACGATAAATGCCCCAGTCACCGTTAAATTGTCCGATAAACCGTCCGTCAAGCAAACGCCCTAAGCCGGTGAAGGTCAAGCTTTGCACAATGACAATGCTGACAATGGCAATGCCCGCACCAATCCAGCGCGGCAATTTTCGCATCGCTACAAAACCGGCTGAAATGGCTGTGTATACGGCTTGTAAGACATTGAGCAGTATTAAGTTAAGCATTAGCACAAGGGAGGCCCACTCCAACCAATCGATGTTTGACAGTACGTAATCCACTTGTTGTGCATCTAGATACAAACGCATGATGATGATGGAAACAATCACCGCAAGGCCGATGAGATTTACCCACATGAGAGCCGTCAAGGTTTTAGACAGTAGTATATTGAATGGTTTGACCGGCAAAGTCATGGTCAGATAGCCTTGGTGGCCGAATAGCCCTTGATGGTATGAGCGGATAATCAAAACAACCGTTGCAATGGCAATGCCAAAAGGCAAAAATTGCACAAACAGCAGGGTGAGTCCGCCAATGAGCCCGCCGCGGTGTAAAAATGAATCTCCATTCGCCATCAGAGTGCCCATTGTTACGCCGTAGAATAATGTCACAATTGCGCAGAGTATATATACTTTGTAGCCATATAGTAAATCGTATTTCAATAATTTCCTCAGCATCTGAACACCTCCCGAAACAGTTCATCGAGTGACTTATTTTCTTTCTCACGCACAGCATCAACGCTATCATGCAACACAATGGCACCCTCTTTAAGGAAAATAACTTCATCGAAAACGCTCTCAACGTCGCTGACCAAGTGTGTGGATAAGAGGATGGAACTGCCTTCGTTGAAGTTGGTCAAAATCGTGTTGAGAATCACCTCACGTGCCGCCGGGTCCACGCCGGCAATCGGTTCATCAAGGATATAAAGTCGTGCACGGCGCGACATGACGAGCGTTAGGTGCAGTTTTTCGCGCATACCTTTGGAGAGTTGACGGACGCGCTTTTTGTCGTCGACATTGAGCGTTCGCAACATATTAAATGCTCGTACTTTGTCAAAGTCTTTATAAAAGTCGGCGTACATATCAACCGCTTGTGAAACTTTCATCCAGCCCGGCAGAATTTCGCGGTCGGGCAGATATGATACAATGGATTTACTTTCCATGCCGGGCTTATGTTCGCAAATGGTTAGTTCGCCATCGTAGTCGAGCAGCAGGCCGTTGATAATTTTAATCAGTGTCGTCTTGCCGCTGCCGTTTGGACCGAGCAAGCCGACAATTTTGCCTTCGGCAATGTCTAGGTTGATGCTGCGCAAGGCATGTGTTTGGCCATAATTTTTAGAAATGTGTTTGGCTGATAAAATATTACTCATTCTTCTTCCTCCCAATGTTGTTCAATATGCGCGATGGCGTTTTCTTTCGTAATGCCGAGGTCGCGAAATTTTGCCATGCTTTCGCGCAAAATTTGTGCTTGCAGTTGTTCGCGCAGTGTGTTGATAACGGATTCATCTTGTGTAACAAATCGACCGCTGGTGCGCTCGGTGTAGAGCAGCCCCTCGTCTTCAAGCAGTGTCAATGTGCGCTGCAATGTGTTGGGGTTGACGCCGTATTGCAATGCCATTTCGCGCACGGGCGTGATACGTCCGCCGGGCGGCGGCTTGCCGTTTAGAATGTCATGCCGCAATGCCTCGGCGATTTGTTCGAAAATAGGGCGGGCATTGTCGAAATGCAACTTCAAAAGCCTTACCTCCTTGTGTTATTGTGCTAGCCAACTAATACAATAACACAAGGAGGTAAGATTGTCAAGCTTTTTTTAGAAAAAAATTTAATTTTTTGGCAGCAAAAAGGGCAGGCATGAAAACCCGCCCCTACAACACAATTTCAATCTACCTGCATCACTGTACCAATAAATATCGGCAAATGCGTGGCATTGTCGATAATTGCAAACACAAATGGTCTGTCGAGAGTGACATATTCGCCGACAGGCATACTTTCTTCCTGTATCTCAACCGCCGTGGCAGCCGCGGCCCGCGTGCCGGCTTCATCGACCTCAATAAAGGTTTTGTGCAATACATTTCCGATGTAGATATTTCCGATAGGGGATGTGCCGATGCCGCTAAAATCGGCCGAGCCTGCATTAAAGGCATCGTTCATGCCGAGTGCTTGTAAGGACTCATTCATGTTTATTTCGTACTCAAAAGTAAATCGCGGCATTTGAACAAAAACATCGGTCTGCCGAGCACTGTTCATTAACGCCATAAATTCTTGCCCGGTGAGCGAATCAACAAAATCGTCAATATCGCCGTTAGGCAGCATTGCTGCAAAACTGAACTGCCCGCCGGCATAGGGCTTGATAAAGCCGGTCGCACGGTGGTTGGAAATAAATGTACTTTCGGTCGAGCGCATCATGTCAATATTCTGTACTGTGCCGCCGTGGGCATTAAACTGCCCCGAAAATACTGCGTCAAATGCGTCTTCCCAATCGGCCTCAAAGGCGATGGCGTTGATGAGGTACATAATGGTGTTGGCGGAGATTTCGTCGACAATACTGTCAATCATACCGTGCGTTTTGGCGTACACCCATGCGTTGATAACATCGGCGGCGGCAGGATTGAATGGCAATTGATAAGCTGCGGCGTTAAAATAATGGGCGTTGGTGTGCAAAAAGTTGTCTAACACATCAATGCGTCCGGCAGCAAACCAAATTGAGTTGGCGATATGCAAATCATCATTGGTCAGTCGTTCGTCTAATATACGCAGGTGTAAATTCAAATGGCTGATAGGCATGCCATTGCCCAGTACTTGCTCCATTTGATCGAGGGTGTCGCCCTGTGCGCCATTTGTTGTCATGGCGAGAGCCAGCAGTACCGACAGCGGTGAAATCAATGTGTTTTCGTTGCTCTCCGATAGCGAAAGTCGAAACAAGTCCAAAGCAAAATTGGCTGAGTTTTCGATAAATGCGTCGTCAAGCACATCAATATCAAGTGCACCATCTGATATGTCGTTTGATATTGTTTCCATTAAATTAACGACATCGGCTCTGCCGGCAAGCGGGTCAGCCGGGATAACATCGCTGCCGGTGCAGCCAAACAGACTGAGTAGCAAAGCTAACGCAGCAATCATGGCGAATGTTCTTTTGGTATTCATGTGAATCACGCTCCCTTCAATTATAATACAATCGAGCTGAGTAAAGTATCGGGTTGCCATCTCATTATATAACACCGGGAGATATCTTGTAAAGTTGCAGGCAAGCAGACATAAATTTTGCTTGAAATTTTTAGGCGGGTATGGTAGAGTATGTCGTGTAAGTAGAGAAGAGTTGAGCGGTTCGGCGTAAACTCCTTGTGAAAGGAGGTGACGCCAGTGTGGAAATGAGTATTACGGTACATAATAGCAGTTATTATAGCTTTGCTATTCGCCATAATTTCTTCGCCAAACGCAAAATAACCGCTCCCTCGGCAAAGGTAGAGCGGTTGTTTTGCATAAATAACTAATTTAGCTAGTGACCGAGCCGCTTAGCGGTGTCACGCACTGCGGCGAAAATGCAATTTCCGCCTTGGCGCTTCCCAGTGCGGCAGCCTCTATTTGCATTATAAACAGAAAAAGACCCATTGTCAAGTCTTTTTCGCAACATAGGAGGAACACTCATGAAAAAATTTGCCTTTATCGGCGGCGGTAGCTTTGGTTTTACCCGCACGCTGGTACGCGACCTACTGACCTTTCCGGCGTTTCGTGACGCCGAAATTGCGCTCATGGACATCGATTCTGAGCGGCTCGACTACATCAAGCAAGCCTGCGAGCAAATTGTAGAAAAGGGCGGTTATCCCGCCAAAGTCACGGCAACAACGGATCGCGTGGAAGCCCTCAAAGGTGCCGACGGTGTGCTTTGCACCATTCTGTCAGGCGATGTTGACGTCTGGCGGTATGACATTGAAATTCCTAAGAAGTACGGCGTGGATATCAACGTCGGTGATACGCGCGGTCCGGCGGGTATTTTCCGTATGTTGCGTACCATGCCGGTGATGCTCGACATTTGTAAAGACATCGAAGAGCATTGCCCCAACGCCGTTTTTCTTAACTACACCAACCCCATGGCTATGCTGTGCAGCGGTATGCAAAAGAAGTTCCCGAACCTCAAAATCACAGGACTTTGCCACAGTGTACAAGGTACGGTTGGTATGCTGTCGGTATTTATGGGCGTTGACGTTGAGGATATCACATATACCTGTGCAGGCATTAACCATCAGGCGTTTTACACTGAGTTTAAGTATAAAGGCGAAGATGCCTATCCGATGCTGCGTGAAGCATTGAAAGACCCAAAATGGTACAATCACGAAATTGTACGTAATAATATGTTTTTAAACTTAGGGTATTACATTACCGAAAGCAGCGGTCACAACTCCGAATATGTGGCGTGGTACCGCAAGCGCGACGATTTGATTGAAAAATACTGTCATCAAGACGACGGTTGGAATCCGGGTACATATGCCTTTATTCTCAACGAGTATTTGGCACGTAAAGACACGTGGCGTGACGCGATTAAGAACGACCTCAATGACAGCAATTTTAACCTGACGCGCGGTAACGAATACGCGGCATTTATCTTTAATGCCATGTTTGGCGACTGTAAGCCTTTTGTGTTTAACGGTAATGTCCCTAATAACGGCTCGATTCCGAACTTGCCCGAGTCGTGCTGCGTAGAAATCCCTGTACTGGCACGCAAAGGCGCACTTGAACCGTTGCAAGTTGGGCCTTTACCCGACCATTTGGCATTGATGCTAAACACCCCGGCTCGCAGCGAAGAATTGGCCGTCGATGGATATTTTACCGGCGATAAAGATAAAGTTTTCCATTCCATTGCGTTTGACCCATTGACGAGTGCTGTGCTGTCGCTGGACGAAATCCGTGAAATGGTGGATGAGATGTTTGAGGCGAATCGGGACTTCTTGGCGGGGCAGTTTAAGTATTAAGAATGTGGGCGCGCTTTGCGCGCCCCTGTGACTTTTTGGAAGGAAATTATGCAAAATAAACAAACCATTATATTTGACTTCGACGGCACATTGGTAGATTCGACCGCCATGATTTTAGCATCGTGGCGGCATACACTTGATGCGTTGAGGCTAGACGAACCAGAGGATTTAGCGTATTGTGTTATAGGCCCGGCGTTGCGAGATTCTTGGCGCAAGCTGTTCGGCATGAACGAAGATGAAGTTGAAGTTGCGGTAGAGATTTACCGTAAATATATGGCGAAAAATTATGGTTTAATAGAACCCTACGATGGCATTTGCGAACTGTTAGCAGAGTTAAAAGCACAGGGGAGAACCCTGCTGATTGCAACAGCGCGAAGCCAATTTACTTGTGAACTCATTCTTGAAAAAGCTGGTTTGGCGCAGTATTTTAGTGCGGTGTCCGGTGATGTGCCAGAAGGCGGACAAGCAGACAAGGCACTGAATATTGGGCGGGTGTTAGAGATGGTGGCAGTCAGTGACATAGCATCGTGTGTGATGATTGGTGATATGGATACAGACGTTGATGGCGCAAAGTCGTATGGCATGGATTGTATTGGCGTGTTATACGGTTATGGTGGTCGTGAGAAACTGGCCGGTGCGAGTGTGCTGGTTGAATCAGTAGCCGCACTGCGGGGACTGTTGAGGGGGACATAAATATGTCAAAAAGACGCCGCAGGCGTACCCGAAATCGAGGATGCAGAGCCTTTATCGTATTCTTAATTATAGCCGCCCTGGGTGCAGTTGGTTATTTTATCACCCAAAGTGGCTCGTCATTACCCGTCGTACTGCAAGACAACGAAGTTGCCGTACATTTCATCGATGTAGGACAAGGCGACGCTACGCTCATTCAAACAGGGCAGGGGAGTATGCTGATTGACGGCGGCGATAATCATATGCGCGAGCGGGTGGTGCAGTACCTGCGCGATGCGGGCATCGAACGGCTCGATTATGTTGTTGCCACCCACCCGCACGCTGACCATATTGGCGGTCTGATTGGTGTGTTTGACGCGTTTCAAATCGGGCAGATTCTTATGCCGAATATCACGCATACAACCGAAACATTCCGGCACTTTATCAATGCCATTGAGCGAAACGGCGCGTTGGTGCGAGAACCGATTGCTGGAGAGGTCATCATGTTGGGCAATGCGCAATTTACTGTGATTGCGCCGAATTCATCGGGTTATGCGAACCTGAATGATTACTCCATCGGCTTGCGGCTGGTTGTTGGCACAACAAGTTTTGTGTTCACCGGCGACGCTGAAGCATTGAGTGAGCAGGAGATGATTGACGCGGGACATGTGTTAAACTCGGATGTTTTGCGTGTGGGGCACCATGGCAGTCATACGAGTACAGCGCAAGAATTTTTTGCTGCCGTCAGTCCGGCAATCGCTGTCATCAGCGTGGGTGCGGACAATCGGTATGGCCACCCGCACAGGGCTGTGCGCGAACGGTTGGAAGATATTACCGTTTACCGCACCGACCGGCATGGGCATATCGTTATGGTGACGGACGGTACATACATTACAGTGACAACAGGGAGCGGCAACGGATGGCTGCAACAGGTGACGCAATGGTTTACGCAATTGATCGGATAGAAGGCGGCATTGCCGTTTGTGAGTGCATTGAAAGCGGTGCAAAACGGGATGTTGCCGTGAAAGATTTGCCCGAAAATGCTTGCGAAGGCGACTTGGTTCATGTGGTTGATGGGGTATGGGCGATTGATGTTGCATTGACGGCGCAACGGCGTGCAGAGATGGCGGAGCGGTTGAAGAAGTTATTTGATAAGTCATTTCCTTGAAGTTTACTCTCTCGATTTCGCGGATGAAGTCGAGTACAATATCTTTCGGCTCGTGCAATACTGCGCATTCGTCGTACATGCTGCATGCATAATCGTCGCTGCGGGTGCTGTGTATCAGCCCCATGTCTTCGTTTCGTTTGTTTTGCGGAGATAAGCATAGTGTAAACTCTTCCCAAAGGTAGAGGCAAGGGGGGGTGAAAACATTTTAACAATGCCCTCCTGCTATCGCAAGAGGGCATTGTTATATTTTTACACAATTTTAATTACATTCTTACGTGTCAGGAACCGCAGCAGCTCGCCGAAGAAGAAGGGGGTGGCCGATAGTACTGCCGTGATAACCCAATGCCAGGCACTCATATCCACAGTGCGGAATATGCCTTGGACAGGCCCGATGATTGCCGTGGCAACGAGTGCGGCAATTGAGAATACCGCGCCCCACATCAGTGCCATGTTGCCTCTAAATCCGGTTTTGAAGAACGATACGGTATTGCTCTTGACATTTACGATGTTGACAACGCTGCTAATGCCAACGACCATGTATGCCATCGTCATGGCGATGTCTGCCGAGGGGTTAAGCCCGCCAAGCGACATGGCATATCCGATCCAGTAAGCAACCAAGCCGGCAACGGCAAACATGCCCGCCATCAGGCCTAACCGAATGCCCAGGCCATTGCTGAATACACTCGCGCCTTTTTTGAGGGGTTTTTTGCGCATGACGTCGGCCTCGGCTTCTTCTTTATAGATAAACAGTGCCGGCACGCCGTCGGCGAGTACGTTGATCATGAGCAATTGCGTTACAAAGAGTGGGGTCTGCCAGAAGATAAATACGCCGAGCAGCATAATGAAAATTTCACTGATGTTGGCGCTCAACAGGAAGAACAACACTTTGCGGAGATTTTCGTAAATGCGCCGCCCCTCTTTGACCGCTGAGATGATAGATGAGAAGTTGTCATCGGTCAGAATCATTTCGCTGGCGTGCTTGCTGACGTCGGTGCCTGAACCCATGGCAACGCCGATGTCGGCAGCTTTGAGTGCCGGCGCGTCATTCACGCCGTCACCCGTCATGGCGACAACTTGGTCGTGTGCCTGCCATGCTTGCACAATGCGGATTTTATCGTTGGGGCTGACGCGGGCGTATACGCTGTAATCGCGGACGCGCGCGGTCAGCTCTTCATCGCTCATGTCGTTGAGCTCGGCACCGGTAATGGCCTTTTCACCCTCGTGCAGAATGCCGATTTCACGCGCAATGGCGGCCGCTGTAATGGCGTGGTCGCCGGTAATCATCACGGTGCGAATGCCGGCCTCGTCGGCTTGCCGCACGGCTTCCATACTCTCAGGACGCGGCGGGTCAATCATGCCAACAATACCGAGGAAGTTGAGATCTGTTTCCAGCACTTCCGAAGTCATCTCCGGCTTTGTATCAAATGTTTTGGTAGCTACGGAAAGCACACGCAAGGCATTTTGGGCAAATTCATCATGCACGGCTTGCGCTTTTTCCGCCGCGTCAGGTGTGAAATTGACAGGAATGCGGTCGAACGCGCCTTTGGTAATCGATACATACTTGCCGCCTTCTGTTTTATGCACCGTTGTCATGAGTTTGCGGTCGGAGTCAAATGGTATCTCAAAGATGCGCGGCTCATCTTCTTCTAATGATTTTTTTGTCATGCCTTTGTCAATCAGTAAACGCACAATTGCTGTCTCAGTCGGGTCGCCAATGGCAACTTCCTCACCGTTAAACGTATCAATTGTAGCGTTGGTGGCAAGACTGATTTTTTTGAGCAGATTGGTTTCGGCATCGTTGAAACCATCTTCAACGGCTGCGGGATCAAAACCCTGTGCCCAAACGCGTTTGATGGTCATGCGATTCATGGTCAATGTGCCAGTCTTATCAGAGCAAACTACTGTGGCCGAACCGAGAGATTCAACAGCGGCAAGACGGCGTATGATGGCATTTTTCTTGGCCATATTTTGTACGCTGAACGCCAGCGCGACAGTGACGATGACCGGTAATGCTTCCGGCACGGCGGCAACGGCTAATCCGATGGCATTGAGCAGCACGATATCTATATCGGCTTCACCGATGATAAGCAGTTGGAACGCGAATAGAATCACTGCTGACGCGATGGCAATAATGGCAAGTATCTTGCCTAAGCGATGTAGGCGGTCTTGTAACGGTGTACGTACTTTCTTAGTGTTCGACAGCAAGCTGGCAATGCGCCCCATTTCGGTATTCATGCCGGTAGTCGTTACGACAGCCAACGCACGGCCGTTGGTAATCAAACAACCCGAAAATAACATATTGAAGCGGTCACCGACAGTCGCCGTTTCACAGACGATAGCACCGGCATCTTTTTCGACAGGCACA
This sequence comes from Oscillospiraceae bacterium, assembly GCA_009780275.1. Classification (NCBI taxonomy): domain Bacteria; kingdom Bacillati; phylum Bacillota; class Clostridia; order Eubacteriales; family Oscillospiraceae; species Oscillospiraceae bacterium. Next base: position 18,834 of record WRAI01000016.1, read on the forward strand.
CTTTCCCCTGTCAAAATCGCCTCATCGACCCGCAAATTTACACTTTCAATCAGCCGTGCGTCGGCGGGAATCAAATCGCCGGTTGACAGCACAACAATGTCGCCCGGCACAAGCTCAGACGCGTCAATGGTCTGCTGTACGCCATTGCGCAATACCGTTGTTGTTGGCGCATTCATATTCCGTAATGCGTCAAGTGCTTTTTCTGCACCCAGTTCTTGGTAAATTGCCAACGCGATACTGATAATGACAATCGAGAAGATGATAATCCATTTGGCGTGTGCCTCTCCGGTGCCGCTTCTAATTGCCATAAACAGTGAAACTGCCGTGCCGAACAGCAGGATGAGCATAGTAAATTCCGTTGCGTGATGGAAGATTTTTTGCAGAATGGTTTCTTTTTTCTCTTCTTCAAATCTGTTTAGACCTTTTTTTTCCTGAATATCGGCGACCTGCGCATCAGATAGCCCTGTTTGCGGGTTTGCACCCAAATCCAGATAAACATCTTGCAGTGATTCTTTGATATACTTCATTCGCGTACCTCCTATAATTTTTTGATAGCAAAAAAAAGCGGAGAAATAGCATCTCAAAAACGCATGATGCGATTTTGCCCCGCTCTTATTATTTTTATTATACTATGCAGCAAGCGGGATGTCAATACCTCACATCCGCAATGTGTCAATAAATTCGCGCAAGTTGGTGCGTGTGCTCCAGGTAATTTCGCGGAAATTGACAATGCCGAGTGCAGCGATTGCTTGATCGTATTGCGCTTGTGTGACGGATTCGTCATTGACGTAGTAGCTTGACGACTCGCCGGTATCGTCTGCGCCCCAAGGGTTATGCCAGGTTGTTAGTATTGTCTCAAATGTACCGTCTTGCCAACGCATAAAAGTTCTGGCGATGGGGCCGTCGCCGATAGTTACACTAACAAAGTACCGTGCCATACCTTCGCCGACCTCAAACGTTACAGTAGTGGCAGCTTCTATCCATGTAGTGTCGTGATGAACAAGTTCTATCCGTCCTATGTATCGGAAAATATAAATGTCAGCGTGTGCCCATTGGTTCGGCATACTAAACGTCACCAAAAGCAACGGTATATCATCGCCAACATCTATTATTTCAACGTGAAGAACGCCGTAATACGGCCAGCGCCCATTATTGTCTGTTGTTGTTACTTCACCGTGAATTTCCCAAAGTTCGGTCAAAAATTCATAGTAGGCATTGATTGCCTCACCGCGTGTCGTCGCAGTCGGCGTAAAGTCAAACTGCAAGGCAACTTTTACAGGCTCATGACGGTCAAGCAAAAATGCGCCATCGCCGATTTCACCGTTGAGATTAGAGCCCCACGCCCAAATTTGCCCATCTTGCGTTACCGCCAATGTATGCGTGTCGCCGGCGGCAACGTGTGCAACGTTTTCCATAATGCGAACAGGCGTAGCGCGGTCTGTTACATGAGGGTTCTGCATCTCATGCTGCCAATGAAGTTGAATCGGGCTGACAGTGCCGCCGTCACCGACACGACCGTGAGTGTTGCTGCCCCAGCCGTACAGCGCGCCGTCGCGTGTAATCACCATACTGTGCCAAGAGCCCGCCGAAACATAGGCAACATTATCCATCAGCCGTGTGTGTGCCGGATTTTCATCAAAGCGAGTGTAGCGGGCATATAGCGCGCTGTCAGTGGTAACAATCAGCGTATGGTCCGGACCGGCCGCCACCATAGCCACATTTTCTTTGTCCATCACCGGTGTCGGCAGCAAAAAACTTTGCCACCATAACTCACCGTCTCCTGTAATAAAATATCCACCCGCCGAACTTCTTGCGGCAATTGAAACGACGTCCGTCCATAGCCGTTCTGCTGAATGCGGGGAAAAATTCCACGTGTACAGTTCACCATCTTTAGTTAACGTCATGCCATCGTCAATAGCGCGAACATTATCCATAAACGCATTAAAATACCCCGATGCGCTTAAATATGAAAGCTCGCCGTCAGTGTTAAGCACAAAATTATTTTCCCGGCTTGTCAAAACGGCGGCAATATTTTGGCCCACAGTCATCGGTTGAAACGCTGCACGCCACGTATCATTCGCGCCCCAACCCCACAAGTCCCCATTTGGCAACAACACAAACGACGTGCCGCGGCCGGCAATAACCCGGCTCATTGGATCTTGTTCCGGCGGTTGGCGACCGTCTTGCCCTGTGGTTGAGGTTGAGTTGTTTGCCGGCGGGCCGGTTATCGTTGGGTAATTCGGCTCATCCTCATGCGCGGCTAAAAACAACCCCACAGCAATTGCAAACGCAGCAACTGTTGTTGCCAACAAAACGAGCATAATTTTAACCGATTTTTTCATGTTATACGCTGACCCCTCTTTCGCGCAATGCTTCGGTTTTTTTTGCCGAGCAGTCTGCGCATCGAAATTGCGGCGTATTGTCGTCAGTTTTGTCGTAATTGTCGGTTTTGACAAGGCGATGTCCGAGGCATTTTGCGCCGCAATCGCTGCATTCGATGTCGGCGCGGGTTTCCCAAACGGTAAAAAAGTTTTTGGATTTAAAAATAAACCGGTCGACCCAAAAGAAAATCAAGCCGCCGATAAGGTTGGCGACAATCGTGGCAATCAAAGCGGAGGTATGGCTGGCCAGTAACCATAGCACTGCTGCCAAGATGGGTGTGGACAACTGCCAACGCAAGAGGTACATGGCATATTTTTTTAGCATGACGGCGTCCTCCGCGCAAAGTTTCCGTTGTTGTAGTTGTCGATGCTCTTTTGTATAATTTTCTCGGCTTCTTTTCTGTCCAGCACCTGGTCGACGACGGTATCTTTTTTCTCCAACTGCTTATACACCTCAAAAAAATGCATGATTTCTGTTGATATATGTGCCGGCAATTCAGAAATATCCTTGTACACGTTTAGAAACGGATCTTTTTTTGCAACGGCAATGATTTTTTCGTCGCGCTCATTTTGGTCGGTCATAATAATGGCGCCGATGGGATAGGTTTCAACCAGTGTCATGGGATCTATATTCTCTTGGCACAGCACCAAAACATCCAATGGGTCATTGTCGTCGGCATAGGTTCTGGGGATAAATCCATAGTTTGCCGGATAGTGCGTGGCTGTGTAGAGCACCCTATCCAGCATAAGCATGCCTGTTTCTTTGTCCAGCTCATATTTATTTTTGCAGCCTTTTGTGATTTCGATGACAGAAATAAAGCTGTCTTTCGCGATTCTGTCGGCGCGGATATCATGCCATATATTCATGTTTGCACCAACTCACTCCGGCGCTTCGGGCAATATAATCGCAGCAATCAAGTACGCCACCCAGCTTACCGGAACCACTATGGCAATGATGCGAACAATCATGGGGTCGATGTTGAAGTACTCTCCAATGCCGCCGCATACGCCGGTAAGTATTTTGCTTTTGCGGGAACGGTATAGGCGTTTGTACGGCTCCATGGGTATTCTCCTTTACAAAATAAATGGCCTGACTTCCGTCAGATATGCTGAAAACCAGCGCTCCGTTGGCGGCGTAATTGAACTGCTGTGTTTCTGGTGTTACATAAGATGCCTTGGCAACAATTATACCACATTGAACACGCTTTGACAAGAGTTGTATTCACTTATGATTGAGAAATCAATTTAGCTACACAATCACATCCCGTCGCTTGCAAAACGTCAGTCCACATACAGTTAAAGCCAATGCTATCACAGTCAAAGTCAACAGGGGAAACGTGCACATGCTCTCTAAGGGAAGTTGCGGTATATGGTGAAACGGCGACAGGCTCATTGCCCACGAGGGCATGTGCAGCAAGTCTCCAAAGAACCCGACAATGAAGATATAGATAAAGTACGCCCAGCAGAGAGCAGCTGCTTTCGGAAAAACACCGACGACAAAAATCCCCAACCCTAACATAAGCCATAAAGCAGGTATACAGACCATTATAGAATATATCAACAAACCAAAAAGGAACTCTTTCGTGTTCCCCGCGCACAGCACTTGGACGAGAGAGATATGCATCCCGATAGACTACATTCATCAGATACGCACCACTGCGCCAGTCAGGAGTTGTCCCCCATGATATTATCACGGCCTTGGCGGCTTTTTCAACTGACGTGACTGGCTGGGTTTTCACTTCACATTTGCAACCACATAGCGACTTGTCTTTTATTGTATTATAGCCTTCCTTATTTGTATCTTTGAGTACGATATGTTCATCTCGTTCGTGTAATGCTTCAACTTTATCTTTTATGCGTTGGGGCAAATCGATCGAAAATATATCATAGGCGTCAGCGAGGCAAGATTCGTCCGCAATGTAATAAAATTCGCGGATAAGCTGTTTTCCGCCACTGTATTTGATGTTTTCAAAGTGTTCACTGTAGTGCCCCTTTATCCATATAATAGCGTTTGTCTGCAGTTTTATGCCACGCTTACACCCTGTTACAGGGTGTAAGCGTAATAATGCAAAAGATTTTTAATTATGGTCTACCCAACAATCTCGAACTCAGTCCAAACCGGGCCGTCCCAAACTAGCTCCGTGCTTCGTGTCATTTCAGGGTAGCCCCTCGTTACTGTGCTCCGCATCAAACGAGCACCGGTGACAATGCGGTATATGCCGGGAGCGAGTCCGCGCCCGTTTGTATGAGGTGGACGTATGGGAGCAGCAGAATCGTAACTATAAAGAAATGCATATGAAACCACTTCCCCAAAACGCAATGGCTGTTGCACTATTAGTCGAATCTCTGCCACTCCAGGATCTGGAAACTCAATAACACCCCATCCCTGTTTTGTTTGTTTCACAAGAGTAAAGCCAAATCCAGGATACAAGGCATAATTCACTGTAATATGCCGCTCGTCTATCGGTTCCGTTGCATTTGTCAATATCGCCGAAATACGCGAAAAACGAATGGGGTAGGTCTCATGCTCCATGACAAAGCTTATCTCTTCCGGCCAAGTTTCGGTTGGGAACTCAAAAAGTTCACCCGGTTCAGGAAAACCCGGCTGTGTACATCCGGCAAGCAAAGCAAGTAGGATAATTACACAAAGAATACACCCTCTCTTTTTCATAAAATATACCCCTTATTTAACCCCACCATTGTAATTGGCCTCGCACCAACGCTATTTGATCTATCCAACTCTGATCAATTCTAATGGCGCGAGCCTCACCTGTTGTCAAAAGTAGCGTACTTTGGATACCTACAACTAAATTGTTAGCGGGGTTAATGATGGGCGAGCCGCTCATTCCACCAATCGCAAAAGTATTCATTAAAAAATATCCCGACTGGATATTACGAGTAGGCCCCCGACTATGCACCATTCTTCCGCGTGTATCTTGTTCCTTGAGGAGTCCAAAACCCAGGCCCTGGATAGCCAATTCCTCTAACTTCACCAGGCACATTTGTAGAGAGCCCGTGCAAATGTCAAGTGAAAACCCAGCCAGTCACGTCAGTTAAAAAAGCCAGCAAAACCGCATGGTTGCTGACTTTTTGGATGGCGGAGAGGAAGGGATTCGAACCCTTGTGAGCTTGCACTCTAACGGTTTTCAAGACCGCCCCGTTATGACCACTTCGGTACCTCTCCGTATGACGTTGACCTTGTGATGACCGCTCAGAAATCGGGCAACACTTTAAGGCAACAGCAGCAGATATTCAGTTGTTATGATACAGCAGAAACGCTGTGGTGTCAAGGATTTTCAGCCATTAGCGGATAGAAAAAATACCGCATTTCAAGACCGCCCCGTTATGACCACTTCACTATTCCTCCGTGACGCTGAATCACTATATCACATTCGTGCCGGGTTGTCAATGTATAAATTATCGCCGGACTGGTCAATACTACCATCATTACCAATTGGAGGTGTTGTACTTGAAAGGAGACAGAAGCACAGGACAATTTACCGGCAAGGGATTTTACATCGTATTATTGCTATGTGTTGCCGTAATCGGTGTAGCCGGATTTACACTGATGCGCTCAACCAACAGCTTGACCGTAAATCCCGTGCAAAATACGCCGTGGACTTTTCCTGCGGCAACCCCGAGCATTGCCCCGCCCGCGGGGAATATTTCGTCGCCCTCGCCGCGCCCCAGCCCCGCAGACGAAAATCGCTCTGCGGAAAATGTGACGCCACAACCGTCACCGCAACCGGCGGCAACCGTTGCACCGACACCCGTGCCTGTGATCAACGAGTATGAGGAGGCACAAGAAGTCGCTGCCGTATCGTTTTTTGTGCGGCCGGTTGAAGCAGCGTTGCCCACAATGTTTGCTGAGGACGAGCTGACGTATAACCCGACGCTGGGTGTGTGGCGGTTTCATGGCGGCATCGACATCTACGCTGAACTCGGCACACCGGTGATGGCTGTTGCCGATGGCGAAGTTGAGCGAGTGGACATTGATATGTTGTTGGGCAATCTCGTGGTCATTCGTCACGCAGGGGGGGTGATCAGCCTATATGCCAACCTTGACGACGCACTGTTCGTGAGCATCGGCGACCGTGTATCGGCGGGCGATGTCATTGGGGCCATCGGTGACAGCGCGCCGGGAAAAGCCTTGCAGGCGGCGCATCTGCATTTTGAGATGCGGCAGGATGGGGAAGTAGTGAATCCGTTGAAGTATTTACCGGGATAGGGGATTGCTCGGCAGTAAACAAGGCGCGATGAAGATATCGCGCCCTACATATATTTACAAGTGCACCCACTTTTAGCATAATCACAAACGTTAAAGAACTTTCCTAAATACGCAAAAATGACAGAGGGTGTAACTGTGAAAAAGAAACCTCATGGCTATATGATAGCGTTTGGCGCGGTTTGTCTGATTCTCGCTTCCATTCTGCTTTTTCTAGTGTGGGGTTTCATTTCAATGTTTTCCTCTTTCTTTTCAATAGAGCTTAATTTGGGGCGTCTAGCTTGTGCGCCATGTCACCGCAGGCGCAGGATTGTCATGCGTGTGAGTGATGAATATTTTGCGGCGGAGATGTTATCTTTGGATTTATATTATTTGAATCTATTGCAAAAGGGTGCAGGTGCAGCAATACAAGGTGCACACGGTGCGATGCTTTCGTCGTGCTGTGCTTGCATAAATATACCGGATATGTTACAATGTGGCCATGAATATACTTGATGCCAATGTAAAAAAAATGACGCCGGCACAGCTGGAACGGCTGGCTAAGCGGATTCGGTGTTTTTTGCTTGCCCATGTGTCGCAGACGGGCGGACATTTGGCGCCCAGTTTGGGCGCAGTAGACTTGATTGTAGCGTTGCACAAAGTCTTTGATACGTCAGTTGATCGCGTGGTTTTTGACGTGGGACACCAAGCCTATTCGCATAAAATTTTGACGGGACGGCGCGAAGGTTTCGATAAACTGCGACAATGGGGCGAAATGTCGGGTTTCCCCTGCCCCAATGAGAGCGTTCACGATGCTTTTGTCGGGGGTCACGCTTCGACGTCAATTTCGCTTGCCTTGGGGATGGCGCGTGCTGAGCGGTTGAAAGGCTCTGACGCGCGGTGTATTGCCGTATTGGGCGACGGCGCGCTGACCGGCGGACTGGCCTATGAGGCTATTAACGATGCGGGGCATAGTCGCGAGCCGTTGATTGTAGTCCTCAACGACAACGGCATGTCGATTTCACGTAATGTCGGCGGTATGTCGAAACATTTGGCGCGGCTGCGCTCGCGCCCGCAGTATATCAAAATGAAGATCGCCTATCATAAACTGACCGACCCGTTGCCGGGTGGAAAGACCATCAACCGTGCGCTGCATCGCATGAAACGCGGCGTGCGTGACACTATTTTATCCGATAGTTCTCTGTTTGAAAGCATGGGTTTCGCCTACTTGGGCCCTGCTGACGGGCATAATATTGACGAGATGGTGGAGTTGTTCCGCCACGCCAAGTCGCTCAAACGCCCGGTATTGATTCACTTGATGACCCGCAAGGGCAAAGGCTATAAGCAAGCCGAGCAGAACCCATCGGCGTTTCACGGTGTGCCGGCGTTTGATTTGCAGAATGGCTTGGCGGCTAAGAATGGTGAAACGTTTTCCGATCGCTTTGGCAAAACATTGTGCAAATTGGCGCAAAATGATAAAAAAATTGTTGCCATAACAGCGGCCATGCCTGATGGCACGGGGCTCTGTCAGTTTGTCAAGCAATATCCGTCGCGTTTTTTTGATGTCGGCATTGCCGAGGGTCATGCTGTTACGATGGCGGCGGCAATGGCGAAGCAAGGCATAAAGCCTGTGGTGGCTGTATATTCCAGTTTTTTGCAGCGGGCATATGACCATATTTTGCATGATGTGGCAATTGGCAATTTGCCTGTGGTCTTTTGCGTTGATCGCGCGGGGCTGGTTGGTGAGGATGGCGCGACACACCAAGGTACATTTGACGTTGGCTTTTTGTCACAGATTCCCAATTTGACGCTTTACGCACCGGCATCGCTGGATGAACTGGAAAGTATGCTCTCCGCGGCACTGGCCGACCTAAAAGGGCCGGTGGCCATCCGTTACCCGCGGGGCGGTGAGGGCGCATACAACGGAAATTATGCCGATTGTGACTTTGCCGTATTGCGGCCGGGGAACGATGCTTGCCTGCTGACTTACGGTACACTGACGCATACGGCGCTTGAAACGGCGGAGCGTTTGGCTAAGCAGGGCTTGCAAGTGTCTGTTATCAAACTGAATAAGCTGTCGCCCTTGCCGTGCGATTCGTTGCACGACAAGTTGCCGAAACGCTTTGCTGTTATTGAAGATGTTGTGCGAAACGGCTCGGTTGGGCAACGAATGGCGGCAGAGTGCGCGGCGCGCGGCGGTGAATTTTCGCCTGTGCTGTTTAATCTCGGGCAGACATTTATGCCGCACGGCTCAATTACAAAACAACGCGCGGCGGCGGGGCTGGATACGGATAGCTTGACGGAAAAGTTGACGGAAGCATGGTGCGGTTAGATGTAGCGTTGGTGCAGCGCGGGGTTGTTTCCAGCCGAACCGTTGCGGCAGAGGCAATTGCAGCGGAGTTTGTGACAGTGAACGGTGCGATTGCACACAAGGCAAGCATGAAAATCGTTGACAGCGATGATGTGCAGGTCAAAGCTCTGCCGCACAACTATGTTGGGCGCGGTGGCGTAAAATTGGCGCATGCGTTGGCGTGTTTTGGCATTGACGTGGGCGGTCGTGTGGCCTTAGATGTCGGTGCGTCAACAGGCGGCTTTACCGATTGTCTGTTGCAAAACGGCGCGGCACGTGTTTATGCCGTCGATGTGGGCAAGGGGCAGTTGCATAAACGTTTGCGAGCCGACGAGCGTGTTGTCGCGATGGAGCAGACGGATATTCGCGGACTGGCGTTGCCGGAGTTGGTCGATTTAATAGTCGTTGATGTGTCGTTCATTTCATTGACGAGAATTATCGACTACTTGGCAATTTACGCAAAATCGAATGCACTGGCTTTACTGCTCGTCAAGCCGCAGTTCGAAACATCAAAATCGCGCAAGAACAAGCATGGTGTTGTAATAGATAAAGCAGTGCGGGAGATCGCAGTGCAATCGGTGGCACAATCGGCAGAGGCGTGCGGATGGCGTGTGCTGGGGCGCGAGATTTCGCCGCTTGCGGGCGGTGACGGGAATATCGAGTATTTTTTACATGCGAGTAGGTGATAACGATGATCGAACGTGTATTGATTTGCCCGAATGGCAACAAGGATAAGGATTTGGCAGTGACAAACAAGTTGTGTGCAGTGTTGTTGGAAAACGGTCTTGACTCACTTATCGCGACACATGATGTCGATTGGCGGCAAGTGTTGGCGCGGGTGCAGTGTATTATTACGATCGGCGGTGACGGCACACTACTTCATGTTGCCAAACGTGCGGCGCAGGCGGGAGTGCCCGTTATTGGCGTCAATATGGGTAATTTGGGTTTTATGACTGAATTGGAAGTGGCCGAACTTGAACAATTGCCCGGTATTTTGCGCGGTGGTTGGCAGCCTGACCCGCGCATGATGTTGCAGTTGTCGGTCGAGCGCGGCGGCACGGAGATTTACGCTGATTATGCTTTAAATGATGCGGTGTTGAGTGGCGGCCCGGAGGCACGGATGGTGGAAATTAATGTTCGGAATGGTGATATGTCGCTGTTGCGTGTGACGGGCGATGGGTTGATTGTGTCAACGCCCACGGGGAGCACAGCATACTCGTTGTCGGCAGGCGGGCCAGTTGTTGAACCGTGTGCCGAATGCTTGCTTGTGACGGCAATTTGTCCGCACCGCATGGATGTGCGTAGCGTGGTCTTATCAGCAGAGCGCAAACTGGAGTTGTCGGTCAGTGCGCGTGCTGACGCATGGTTGAGTGTGGACGGCAACGAGGCGTTTGCTGTGCGGCAAGGCGATATTGTCACTGTGGCACGATGGGCGAAGAAGCTAACGCTGATGCGGGTCAAAGAGAACGGGTTTATGGAACGGATTGGAGAGAAATTGTCATGAGACAAGCCGTTACGGCACTTTGGATGCGCTCATGGCTTTTTAAGTACTCGTCACTATTCTTGGGTGTTTTTTTTGCCGTTTATTCACCGTTTTTGCTTTCGGGACGTACGTTCATCTGGGTCATTGACGGGTATAGGCATCATATTCCTTTCGTTATGGAAACGGGGCGGCTTTGGGGTGCCATGCTCTCGGGGCAAGAGTTTCAGTTCAGCAACTATTTTGGGCTTGGAAACTGTTCGGTAACTGCGCTGGCATTTTATTTTTGGTATCCACTTAATGTTTTAATGGTTGTTTTGCCGGACAGTATCATTGAAATCAGCCATTTTCTGAGTGTCGCGCTGCACTTTTATCTTGCCGGGCTTTTCTGTTTTATCATGCTTCGGCGTTTCAAGTTTAATCCGTGTGCCGCCATGACGGGGGCATTGATGTATGCCTTTTCGCCCATTATGCTGTCTGCGTTTACACGGCACTATTTTTTTGCGGCGGGGGCGGTGATGTTGCCGCTTCTTGTGATTGCAACTGAGAGATTTTTGGAGAACCATAGAAAATGGGGTCTCCTCGTGAGTGTTGTGGTCATTCATGCGTTTATGGGCTATTACTTCTTTTTCTTTAATAGCGTGTTTATCGCACTATATGTGCTGTTCAGAATGCGAGAGTTGTATAAAGGCGAGAATTGGGCAGCGTATACTCTGCGGCTTGGCAAGTTTGCGGCAGCCTATCTTACGGGAATCATTCTTTCATCTGTTGTTTTGCTTCCATTCGCGTATATGATTATTGACAGCTCTAGGGGAGCAGGGGCGGAGGGCATTCTCTTTTTTAGCGTTCAGAGCATAGCGTTAGGCATCGTCGGACTTTTTTTGCCTACGCCTTCACTAGATGTTTTTTCGCCGCCGTTTGCCAATATCTTGCTCCTTGCATTCCTGCCCTTTTTCTTTTTGCGCAAGGGCAATATCACAATGAAAATTATGCTTGTGTTCTGCGTTTCCGGGTTGGCTCTCCCTTTTGTCGGATATTTGATGAACGGGTTTGTCTATGTAAACAATCGCTGGAACTATATGGTGGCACTGGTCGGTATTTACGTCATTGTATATGGGCTCGAAAATCAAAAGCAGTTTTTTAAGAGGAAAATAAATACAAAAAAGGTCGGAGCGGTCGGTCTTGTGTTGTGTATTGCTTTTGGTTTCTCATTCAATTTAATTTACTCAAGGGAGTTTTTAAGATGGGGTGACTACGCACAAATCAATTATGCAAGGTATCGTAATTTTTCGCACACGACTTCTGACGGATCGTTTGACTTTTTCAGAGTTACACAACCGGTACGTTACAATGCCGTACGGCCTAACGTCCGACGCCCCAATTTAGGCACTGAAGGTCTTATTGACGGGTATTTTGCCACAAACGCCTATGTATCGTCGATGCATGCCGGCAAGTTTGATTTTGCAAGATTTTTTCATGCACATCACAATTTTTATAACGTGTCATACAACGGATTCGACAACAGAGGACATATTCTTGCCATTCTTAACAATCGCTACATGCTTTTGCAAAATGAGCAAACTTTCCTTGCCCCTTATGGTTATATACATGATGGGTCAAGAGGAAACCGGCACACACAAGTTTATACAAACAGCAACGCCCTGCCGTTTGGGTTTGTGTATCGGTCGTTTGTAACGCGAGAGCAAGCGGCCGCCCTCAACCCCATCGCCAGAGAGAGTCTCCTGACAAAAGCAGTTGTTTTGGAACAAGACGTTGCTTTGGGTCGCTTTGATGTCAATCGCATAGACAATGTGACAATGCTGACAGCCGGCGAGGGGCTTTCGATTGAGTGGGCCTGTGAGCGGGAATTTAATTTGACATTTCCGCGGGAGAGTGACAGTGAAGTGTTTGTACAGCTGTACATCAGAAACAAGACGCATCGCGGCGCATTTGTCGCCAATTTAAAGAGTGAAAGCGGGTACGTCAACCAAATTCAATCCTTTGCCGATATCAATTTATTCAATGACTGGAACAATTTTTTTGTGGTTAACATGGGCTATTTGGCCGAATGGCAAGACGACTATTCTGTCAGTGTATCCTTAACCGACGGGGATTTCGTCATTGCAGACATTGCCGTCTACTTGCGCGATATGGGCGGGTTTGCTGAAGAAATAGCGGCCGTCAATGCACGAGAATCGCTGATGCTTTACAGTTATGACGCCGGCAGAATACGTGGGAGTATAACCATGCGCGAGCCGGGAATTGTCTTCTTCAGCGTTCCGTATAGCAGAGGGTTCAATGCACATGTCAATGGAGAGCCGGCAGATATTCTGCAAGCCAACATTGGATTTATGGGTCTTTTGCTTGACGAGGGGGATTTTGAGATAGAAATTTGGTTCAGAACGCCCTTTCTAAGGCTGGGAGGCATTGTGACATTGGTTGGAGGTTTGGGCGTTGTTCTGTTTTGGGTGTTCGGGAAATTTGCGTTAAAACGGCTTGGCAAGGAGCAGAATGCCGCCGTAATGGAGGAGTAATGATATGAAACATGCACGGCACAAAATGATACTAGACCTCATTGTCAACGAGGTCATCGCTACGCAAGAGCAATTGACGCAACGTCTGCTTGAAATGCGTTGCCCGACCACGCAAGCCACGGTGTCGCGGGATATTCGGGAGTTAGGGCTACACAAGACGCTCGACGCTGCAAGCGGGCTGTACCGTTATGCCGCGCCATCTGACCCGATTGGCGCGTCGTCGCGACTGAACGCCATTTTCCGCGAAGCAGTGTTGGCGTGTGAACACGCGCAAAATCTTGTTGTTGTCAAAACTATGCCGGGACTGGCGAGTGCGGCGGGTGCGGCGATTGATGCGCTGCATCATGACGACATCGTTGGTACGATTTCAGGCGATGATACGGTATTTGTCGCCATGCGGAATGTTGCCGCGGCGAAGAAGTTTGCGCTGGACATTGGGAATTTGATTGCATAGTGGATTTATTTCAAGTGAGCGGAAATTTATATTTTATGCTATGGTAGACGGCAAGGCACACATCAAACATAAGGCAGGAAATGAGTATGCGTAATTGGCAATTTCAACTTCTTATGTGTATCATTGCCATTTTGGTAATAGTTGTTGCACCACTTGTATTCATCTATGGCAGGATGGTCAATAGCTCGTTAGTGTGGCTGATTCCTATTGTACTTGTGGCTGGATTTTGGGTGTTTATTATTAAAGTGAGCAAAATGTCAGGCGAATTTCTGACAATGAAAGACATCAAGGCAATGAAGATGGGCGAATGTAGTAGTTGTAAGCATGAAGATACGACCGGCTGTCCATTTTATGGACGACCAAAAATAGAAGCAGGTTGTGATTACTGGAATAAGTAAATACTATACCTAATAAGCATTTTCCCAGACATATCTTTCCACATACGAGGTCTATTATGTTGAGCAATTTACATATCGAGAATATGGCGATTTTCACGGCGGTGGACGTGTTTTTTGGCGATGGATTGAACGTGCTGACGGGCGAAACGGGTGCCGGTAAATCTATCATTTTGGACGCGCTAGGGTTGGCGTTGGGCGCGCGGGCGCAAAAAGAATTGGTGCGCTCAGGGCAAAACAAGGCACTTGTGACGGCTCTTTTTCAAGCCTTGCCCGATAGCGTGAATGTATGGATGAGCGAAAACGGCATGGATGGGTGTCCCGATGGTGAATTGTTACTTAGCCGTGAGTTGTCGGCAGACGGCAAGACAGTTTGCCGCGTCAATGGCAAAGTACAAACGGTCGCTATGCTAAAAGCCTTGGGTCAGTTAATTTTGAGTGTTCACGGGCAGCATGACACTTACCAATTATTTCGCCCTGAAAGTCATATGCGCTATGTAGACAGCTTCTTGGGCAACCGCACCGAACGCACGGCATACGGCGAGGCGTATCAGGCATGGCATGCGTTGTGCCGTGAGCGCGATGCCTTGCGGTTGAGTGAAGACGATAAGCGGGCGCGGATAGATTTATTGCGTTTTCATTTAGACGATTTAGAGCGTTTGGCGTTGCAGGACGGCGAATATGAGGAATTACAGGCGCGGCGCAAAATTTTACGTTCGGCCAGTAAGTTATCGGCGGTGGCGGCGGCGGTGCGTGAGTTGTTGAAAGGTGACGATGAGCTTGATGGCGCGATTGCGCAGCTGGAACAGGCTGCCGATACCATGCAGTCGACATCTTCGATGGGCGAGGCGTGGACGGCGGCGGCGGAACGATTGCAAGCCCTGTGTGCTGAGGTGAGCGACGCGGGTGAAGTCGCGTTGGATTTATTCGATGGCGTGGAGTTTTCCGAAGAAGAGCTGGAAGCCATCGAAATGCGGTTGGACATTATCGCGCGTGCCGAGCAGCGGCATGGTGTAATGGCGGCGGAACTCGTTGTACGGCGAGAGACATTGCAAGCCGAGCTGGATAAGCTGGACTATGCCGATATGCGCTTGGCTGAACTTGGGCGTGCCATTGCGGCGGCGGAAGGTGTTTTAGAGCAAGCGGCAAACGCGCTTACAGCCTCACGGCGCAGGGCGGCGGATGCATTAAAAGAGGCAGTCGAAGGCCAGTTGCAAGATTTGGACATGGCGCGTGTTTCATTTATAGCACAGATGATTGACACGGGAAACTATCAGCCTGACGGGCGTGAAACGGCATGCTTTATGATTGCTACCAACCCCGGCGAGCCTGAAAAGCCAATGGATAAAATTGCCTCGGGCGGCGAGCTGGCACGGATTATGCTGGCGTTGCAGAATGTGTTGAGCGACAGCATTTCGACATTGGTGTTTGATGAAGTAGATGCCGGTGTCAGCGGACGGGCAGCGCAGCGCGTTGCCGAGAAGATGAGCAACATCGGGCGGCAGAAACAGGTGTTGTGTGTCACGCATTTGCCGCAGGTTGCCGCATTTGCCGACACGCATTTACACGTTGTCAAGCGTATTGTCGACGGGCGTGCCGACACGCAGGTGGTGGCGTTAGATGAAGCCGGGCGCGTTGCTGAAATCGGCGGGTTGTTGGGTGCCGGCACAACGGGCGACATGGCGTTGGAGAATGCCAAAGCTCTTATAGAGAGTGCGAAAAAATATAAAATCGGGGATTGACAACCGGGAAGAGCCAGCGCTGTGAGCCGGTAAAATTGGAGCGGGGTTGCGGAAACCGACCTTTTCGCAAAAGTCGCGATTTTTTTCGTTTGTGAGCGTAGCGAGGGCTTGACAGGAAAAGTTTTCTGTGATATACTGCCACCATCTTTTGAAAAAGAGGGCATTGCCATGACACGCAACAACGTTTTCGGGACGGGGAACTATTACTGCAAGGAGTAATGGTAATTTGTGTTGCGCGGCATAGTAGCTCGGAAGAGTGACGACACCACACAGATTACGGATCTGGGTGGTATTTTTGTTTGGGGAAATGTTAGTGTAGAAAATGTATATGAGGGTCACTTCACGGGCTACACGGACGACAATCCCATAAACAAGCAGGAGGCTATTTCACTATGAAAAAGTATGTTAAATACGGCGTTATCGCAACTTCACTCCTTGTTGTAGTCATTTCGTTGCATTCTCTGATTGCTGGCACATATATGCTGTTCCGAGTCGAGCAATCGCTAGTTGTGATGCTTTGGTCACTGCTTTGGGGTTGTGATTATTGGCGGAAACGTAATGATGGAAAATCCAATAGAATATATCCTTACATTTGGTTTGGCATGGCACTGCTGTGGCTTATGACCTTGTTGAGTGGCTTGGGATTGTATTAGGTGCGGAACACATGCAGCAGTGACATCCAGTTTACGCCCTACATAGCGCGCATAATATGAGCATTTTCTACACACCAAAGGAGAAAAACCATGACATTATTTGAAGAACTCAAAGCCCGCGAAATTATCGCACAAACATCGGGTGACGATGAGGTTGCCGAGCTGATTAACAACGGTAAGGCTGTATTCTATACAGGGTTTGACCCGTCTGCCGATAGCTTGACCGCAGGGCATTTTGTGCCGTTGACGTTGATGAAACGCCTGCAAAGTGCGGGCAACAAGCCTATTGTATTGACCGGCGGCGGCACGATGATGGTGGGCGATCCATCGGGGCGGACGGATATGCGCTCGATGTTAACCATTGATGATATTCGCGCCAATGCTAAGAGGTTTCAAGCGCAATTCGAGCGGTTTATGACGTTTGGAGACGGCAAAACTGACGCTATGGCGGTGGATAATTCCGATTGGCTGATGAAGTTAAATTATTTAGACTTCTTGCGCGACATCGGTGTGCACTTTTCGGTCAATCGCATGTTGGCTGCCGAATGCTACAAAAACCGCATGGCGCAAGGCTTGACGTTCCTCGAATTCAACTACATGATTATGCAAGCGTACGACTTTTACCATCTCAATGAGCAGTTTGGATGCAACTTGCAGCTTGGCGGCGACGATCAATGGTCAAATATATTGGCGGGTGCCGACTTGGTGCGGCGCAAATCGGGCAAACAGGCGCATGCGTTGACCATTGCATTGCTTTTGACGCATGACGGGCAGAAGATGGGAAAAACGCAAAAAGGCGCGTTGTGGCTGGACAAAAGCAAAACATCGCCATATGAATTTTTCCAATTTTTCCGCAATGTGCATGACGATGATGCCTTGCGCTATCTGAAACGCCTGACCTTCGTGACGATGGACGAAATTCGTGAATACGAGGGGCTGACAGGCAGTGCTGTCAATGAAATCAAGGAGCGGTTGGCGTTTGAAATGACGGCGATGGTGCATGGCGGGGAAGAGGCCAACAAGGCAAAAGAAACGGCACGTGGGCTATTTTCAGGCGGCGCAGCGGAAACCATGCCGTCAACGGAAATCACGGCGGCGCAATTGATGGACGACGCGCTGACCGTCATTGACGCGCTGGTGCTGTGTGGCATTGCCAAGTCTAAAGGTGAAGCACGGCGACTAATAGAACAAGGCGGCGTGACAGTGGATGAGCAGAAAGTGGCCGATATTGCGCAGACGATAGCGCGGGAAGTATTGCAAAACGGCGTGGTGTTGCGTAAAGGTAAAAAAGTTTACCACAAAATTACGTTGAGAGGCCCAATAAACCTTTGACATGCGGCGAATTCTGTGATACTATCAAGGTTGTGCAAATCAAACAAGGAGATACGCTTATGACAATTAAAATGCAATTGATGATTGAATTCGTGACGGCGTATCGAGGGTGATACTCCCTGTGATTTATGGATTTTGTCGTCTGTTGACGGCACGGCGCGCTGAAGATATCGCACCCTACATCGCAAAAAGCAATAAAACATAAATACTAAGGAGAATATCACTATGCTAATTCAACAAGAAATTGATTATATCAAGGCCAAAGACCCTGCGGTGGCGGACGCCATTACTGCCGAGCTGCAACGCCAGCGCAGTCACGTTGAGCTGATTGCCAGCGAGAATTTTGTCAGTGAAACGGTGCTTCACGCCGTCGGTTCGGTATTGACCAACAAGTACGCCGAGGGCTACCCCGGCAAACGTTATTATGGTGGTTGTCATTGTGTTGACGTGATGGAAGACATTGCGCGTGATCGTGCTAAAGAGCTGTTCGGCGCGGGACATGCCAACGTGCAATCGCACAGCGGTGCATCGGCCAATGCGGCGGTGCATTTCGCACTTGTCAAGCCGGGCGATACCGTGCTGGGTATGGATTTAGCCCATGGCGGACATCTGTCGCACGGTATGAAACTGAATCTCAGCGGCAAGCATTACAATGCAGTGTTCTACGGCGTTCGTGAGGACAGCTGCTTGATCGACTACGATGAAGTGCGCACCATTGCCAAGCGCGAACAACCTAAAATGATTATCGCCGGTGCGTCGGCGTACCCGCGGATCATTGACTTCAAAGCCTTTGCCGACATTGCTAAGGAGCTGGACATTCCGCTCTTTGTCGATATGGCACATATTGCCGGCTTGGTTGCGGCAGGCTTGCATCCGTCACCCATTCCACATGCGCGAGTGACGACGACGACGACACACAAGACATTGCGCGGACCGCGTGGTGGTATGATTTTGTGCAATGAAGAGGACGGCCCGCTGTTTGATAAAGCCGTCTTTCCCGGACAACAAGGCGGCCCGTTGATGCATGTTATCGCAGGCAAAGCCGTGGCGTTTGGCGAAGCATTGCAGCCCGATTTTAAGGTGTACCAGCAGCGTATTTTAGACAACGCGCAAGCATTGTCTAAAGCATTGTTGGCTAAGGGCTTTGATCTTGTTTCCGGCGGCACCGACAATCATTTGATGCTGGTAGACTTGCGGCCGTTCAAAATCACAGGTCGTGAGATGGAAAAACGTATGGATGCTGTGCATATTACAGCGAATAAGAACGCCATTCCATTTGACCCCGAAAAGCCGTTTGTGGCAAGCGGTGTACGGCTGGGTACGCCTGCCGTTACAGCACGTGGATTTACTACGGCGGACATGGAAACGGTTGCCGATTGCATCTATATGACGGCAACTGATTTTGAAAACAAAAAGGCAGAGATTGTAGCGACAATTGACGAGCTTTGTGGGCGGTATCCGTTATACGCATAGGGATTGGCAATAAATTTGTAGGGGACGCACACCCGAGGCCCTACATCGTATAAGTTGATTTTGTTTCAACGTGCACGGGACGTTCGGGTGTGCGTCCCCTGCAACGTATGATGGGAGGTTTATATGGCAGATTACAAAGCAAGGTACCATCACCTCGCAGGGCGTATGGAAACAGTCATTGAGCTGTTGGAAACAACGACAAACTCGTTGCACTCAATTTCTAAGGAATTGGTAGAGTTAACAGAAAAAGCGAAACTCGCTCAACAAAAGACGGAAGAATTATTTATTAACAGCCAAGATGAGTCAAAATAATCACACGCCATTTGCTGATGAGATTCGCCCGATAGCCTTTGACGAGGTTGCCGGGCAATCTCACATTTTGGGAGAAAAGGGGCTGTTGCGCAAGTTGATAGCGCGGGGCAATACGGGAAACTTAATTTTCTACGGTCCGCCCGGCACAGGCAAGACGACAGTTGCCAACATCATTGCGGCGCAGACAAAGCGGACGCTGTATAAACTAAATGCCACAACGGCAGGGTTGAGCGACATCAAAGACATTGTATCGCAGCTTGATACCATGATGGCAATGGACGGTGTGTTGCTGTATTTGGATGAAATCCAATATTTTAACAAAAAGCAGCAGCAGTCACTGCTCGAACATATGGAAAATGGTAAAATTACGCTGATTGCTTCGACGACGGAGAATCCGTATTTTTATGTCTATCCCGCCATTTTATCGCGCTCGACGGTTTTTGAATTTAAGCCTGTTGAGCCCGGTGATGTACTGAAAGCATTGCCGCGTGTGTTTGCACGAGCGGGGAAACTGTATCATTGTCAAGTAGAATGTGGCGATGAAGTATGCGATATATTGGCACACGGCTGTGGCGGTGATATGCGCAAGGCGGCAAACGCTGTGGAATTGCTTGTTTCAACAGCCGATGTGCATGACGGCGTGGCGACACTGACACTTGATGCGGCGGAAGCTGTTGTGCAGAAATCGGCATTGCGCTACGACCGTGACGGTGACGCGCATTACGACATTATTTCGGCGTTACAGAAGTCGATTCGCGGTTCTGACCCTGACGCGGCGCTACATTATTTGGCGCGGTTGTTGTTGGGTGGCGATTTGGCGATTGCCGTGCGGCGGTTGCTCGTTACGGCACATGAGGATATTGGTTTGGCGTACCCGCAGGCGTGCGCGATTGTGAAAAGTTGCTGTGACAGTGCTGTGCAATTGGGCTTGCCTGAAGCCATGCACCCATTGGCGGTGGCCACTGTATTATTGGCGACGGCACCGAAATCAAACAGTGCGTCGGGTGCGTTGGGCACGGCAATGTCCGATATTGAGCAAGGGCGTGGCGGCGAAGTGCCGCAACATTTGCGGGATTCGCATTACGGCGGGGCGGCAAATCTGGGGCGTGGTGTGACGTATCAGTACCCGCACAATTTTCCCAACCATTATGTGAAACAGCAATATTTGCCTGACGCGCTGGATTGTGTGGCGTATTATAGCTATGGTGACAACAAAGTTGAGCAAGCGGCAAAAACGTATTGGGACAAAATCGTAGGGCGCGGCGACCTCGACGCGCCGCAGCAATAACTATACTGTATTGTTTGCTTTAGTGCGCACGGTGTGTCGAGGTCGCCGTGCCCTGCAATCTGGGAGATTTTCATGAGACTAAGATTTAAGTTGCCAGAGCGAGAATTCTCGCTGCTGGAAGATAACGACATACAATATTGTGCGCCGTTTGATATTGATATGGCGGGTAATTACATTGAGAACGGTTGGTTTGCCGCGACGCGTACGGCGTTGACGGTCTTCTTAGATGGCGAAATTGTTCGGCAATTCCACTATGCTGACATTGACGAAATTAAATCGGAAGCCGGTGTTGGGTGCGGGTTTTTGTACGTTGAGAAAGATGGCGAAAAGACAGTTATTTTGCGTTACGGCATGCGGCATATGTCACGGTTTTCCTTTGTTGCACGAGGCGTCCGTGTCTTTGTCAAGGGCGGCTCGCACTTGATTGAGAGCACCGAGGTGGAAAACCATTGTCCGTTGTGCGGACTCGCTCTGCGTGGCACACGCCATTGTCCGAAGTGCGATGGGCGTAGTCGTTCAATACAACGGCTTTTGGAAGTCTGCAAACCGCATTGGAAACGGGTGGCGATGATTTCCTTGATGATGCTGGTAGGTGCCGGCATTATGATTTGGCAACAGGAATTTTTTAAGAACTTCATCGACGGTACGCTCGATCAATACCATGGTGATGGCGCAACACCGACAATGGTGCGCAGCTTGATTGTCTTTATCGCCGTCATCAGCTCGATTGCGTTCTTCAATATTTTCACAATGTACATGCGATTTCGCATGACAGTACGACTGGGTGCCGATATTACAGCCGATTTACGGCAGTCGTTGTACCATAAAATTCAGGAACTATCACTAGCGTTTATTGATAAGCGCAAGGCCGGTGAAATTATTGCGCGCGTGGGGCATGATACAGCGCATATTCAGCGATTTATCAATGACAACGTGACCTTCCTGTTCTCCAACATCATCACAATGGCAGGCGCGATTACTGTCATGTTTATCCTCAACTGGGCCTTTACGCTGCTCCTGTTGGCGATGGTGCCGGTGATTATCGTTCTCAACCAAGTGTTTTGGAAGTTTATCATCCGCATTTTCCGTATGCAGCGGCGGCGTTACGATGACATCAGCACACGCCTGCAAGATGTCATCAGCGGCATTCGCGTGGTCAAGGCATATGGGCGTGAGGCATCGGAGGCCGAGCGGTTTAACGAATTGACAGGACGATTTGCCGATGTTTCCAGCCGCAACGAAAAGTTCTTCTTTACCTTTTATCCCTTGTTGACGTTGTTGTTGAGCCTGACAACTTGCATTGTCATTTATTTCGGTGGACGCTTGATCTTAGGCGGCACAATGACGGTGGGTGAGCTGGTGCAGTTTATGGCGTATGCCAATATGTTGTACGGTCCGCTGGGCTGGATGAGCTTTTTGCCGCGCGACATTATTACGCTAATGACTTGCATGGAGCGCATTGGTGACGTGTTGGATGAAGAGCCAGATCAAGTTGACGCAGAAGATGCTGTCGACAAGCGCATGAAAGGGCACGTTGTGCTCGAAAACGTCAGTTTTGGGTATAAGTCCTATGAGCCAGTGTTGGAAAACATCAATTTGGAAGTGCAGCCCGGTGAAATGATAGGCTTAGTTGGCCCCAGCGGTGCGGGAAAGTCGACGCTGATCAATGTCATTATGCGGTTGTACGACGTTGATGAGGGTAAAATTCTCATTGACGGCGTTGACATCCGCGACTACAAGCAAGAGAGTTATCACAATCAAATCGGCGTGGTATTGCAAGAGCCGTTCTTGTTTGCCGGCACAATTTACAACAACATCAAATTTTCCAAGCCTGACGCTACTGAAGAAGATGTTATCTTGGCAGCCAAAATGGCAAACGCACACGATTTTATTTGCAAAACGCCCGACGGCTACAACACGCGCGTCGGCGAACGCGGCTTTATGCTCAGCGGTGGTGAACGACAGCGGTTATCCATCGCCCGCGCGATTTTGAACGACCCGTCGATTTTAATCCTGGATGAAGCCACCAGCAGCCTTGACAGTGAGAGCGAATTTCAAATCCAAGAAGCCCTCAATCGTTTGATCAAGGGCAGGACAACATTCTCGATTGCACATAGGTTGTCAACATTGCGCAATGCCGACAGGATTATGGTCATTGACAAACATACCTGTATGGAGCTTGGTACGCATGATGAGTTGTTGCGCAAAAAAGGCATTTATTACAACTTGGTGATGGCGCAGTTGCAGACGCATAGGGTGCGGGGAGCGAGTGCGTAAAATGGTCGGGGCGGGTTTCCATGCCCGCCTGTTTTATTTGAATATGGTGATTGCCGCCCCTACATGGCATACCGCTTAATATAAACTGCTGTGTTTCGCGGTGATGTTGCAAATGCTTGTTTACTGTGAAGTTAGCCGCATTTATCCAGCAGACGCACAATCCTCAACAGCAAATCTTTCTTTTTTATGGCATGGTTATTCCACGTTTCGCTATATTGCCCAACTTTGGAATAGTATCTATTTGTTAGTATCGATATAGAATCGTCGAGATTAACAAGCCTGTCACAGAGTGAATGCAAAAACGGCACGGTAGATTGCGCCATGAACTCGCCAAAATATCTGTTATGTGCGGCGTCTTCAAGTCCGGCCATCCAAAAAACGAAGCTTTTGTCATCGGGCATGACTAAGTCAGAGAGTTTAACTGCATCGAACGGGCCGTGGTCCCACCAATAAATCATATATGCGCGTTCTTTTTCATCGTTGAGCGTCCGCTCTGCCTGTATTTTCGCGACAAGCGGGTCATTAGGACAGAAGCTGTATAAAACATTGCAAGCCGGGGAAATATGCGTGGCGCGGTCACCTCGCCGATTATCACACGTGAACTCGCCAGTGATAATTTCACGGCATAATTTA
Source organism: Oscillospiraceae bacterium (assembly GCA_009780275.1). Classification (NCBI taxonomy): domain Bacteria; kingdom Bacillati; phylum Bacillota; class Clostridia; order Eubacteriales; family Oscillospiraceae; species Oscillospiraceae bacterium. The sequence goes on from WRAI01000016.1 coordinate 42,342, forward strand.
AGGGTTTTAGCGACCATCTCATCATCGACTGGAAGTGACAAGTCGTGTAATCGCCTGATTGTGGACCTGTCAGTTATTTTATGCTTTTTCCTTGCGGAAGGGCTTGTGTCCATTGGGTAAAAATCGCCCCACGAACCGTCCGGAAACTGCTCCTCCGCCATTTCTGTGTACAACGTGAACCTTTTCGTCCATTCATATGCGTCATATATGGTCTGCGCATCGGATTGTAATAATTCTTTTTCGATAATATACTCACAAAACGGAGATGGCTCATTATCCAGCAGGTAATTTATATAAGGGTTCACCATCTTATTCATATCCTGTTCTCCGTGCAAATAATATAAATATTCCGCCCACATGGCGCGAGTATGCGTGATGTAGCGAGTGTTTCTACCGTGACTCTTTGGGCAGTAAGTCCTTCGCCAATTACCATTGTCCCCTATTCAACCGCCGGCGATTTCGCCGCCCCAATCGCCGTGGCAAATTCGGCATTCTCAGGTATCACAAACCGCTCATCAAACAGCACTTCCAGTCTGTCGAAAATATTACGCCCCAGCGGAGAAACGGATAGATTGCCAATCAGCACAATGTTTTTAATCCCTACTGACCGCGCCGCGAACCGTGATGTCATGCCGATGGTTTCGATGACCATGTTGACGATGCCGGCGGCGGTGTCGTTCTTAGTTGCCATGTCTTCAATTTTACCGAAATTTGAAGCGGTAATATCAGGCGGCAAGCCTGTCGATTCGCCGATGCTGATATCGCCGATGCGCAGGTCGACTTTGTGGCAGTCGCCCTGCAAGGCCATTTCCATCACGGCATCAAAGCCGCGCACATGGAGTAGCTCGTAGCCCAAGCCCAGCAATGTGCCGCCACCGACGCCGGTGCCGCCCAAGTGCGTCCAATCGTCGCCCTCAGCCAGCACAAACGCCGTACCGGTGCCCATGCTGACAATGAGTGCCTTGTCCATGCCGCTCAGGGTCAAACCACCTTTGCCGATGGCTTGGAATTCATTGACGCGATAGGTCGACAGGTCATACAACGGCCCTTCCACATAGCTGTTTCCCGTACCCGTAATCATCACGCGCTCAATGTCGTGCAGAGATAGCTTATTTTCGCTCAATAGTTTACCAAATGCGCCGTAAACGCTGGTAAGAGCGTCATCAGCGCGCACGAGCAGGGGTTGGAGCATGGTGCCGTCGCGCATGCCGACGATTTTGGTCGTCGAGCCGCCGACGTCAATGCCGATGATGATAGACATGAAATCACTTCTTTCAAGGTTGATGCCTCATTATGACATAGAAATGCCATGATTGCAAGTATACTCCTGCCCAAAACCGGCAATAATCCCCTTGATTACCATCATCAGGGGGATTATTCTATGGTCAAAGGCATTGCAAAGCGCGTCGTTGTTGTACGCTTTTCCGATGTGCAGCTGTTCGAGCAGGCAATCTTGCTTATGCGTGACGGTTGCGAAAATGAGGGCGTGACTGAGGCGCAGATTTTAGAAGAGGCCAATGAGCTTGCCGCGCAAGTTCAGCGTGAGCAAGCGTATCAGCCTGTGCAAATCTCTCATCGGTCGCGGCTGAGTTGGGGCGCGCGGATTTTTTGTCTTGTGTGGGGTGCGGGGCTGGCAAGTTTAGTTTGGGTGCTTGTGCATTGACGGCTGGCGGGAATTAACGTATAATACCAAAAGAGTAGTCATTGATTCGGCTCCGTGGTGTGTATTACTTTTATACTATATTTTAGGAGTGATTGTCATGCGTAAACTTGTCGTTATTCTGCTCGCCGCTGTTATCCTCGCACCGATGGGGTTGGCAGCTGCGCAGCCGCGGTGGGAATGGCCGTTTGTTGATGACGTGCCGGAAGCGACAGACTTTCCCTTTATAGAGCAACTTAATTGGCCGGACACTGCGCTGATTGATGCGCCGATGGTGATAGGCAGCGCATGGAGCGAAAGCATGCTTGACGCTACGGCTGTGCGGTTGTATATTTCAATCGACGAGGACGGAAAACTCAGACTCAATTATGACGGATACGAAAGCGACTTACGGCGTGTGTTGACGCTCTGCCAACGACATGGCATTTTGCCGATTTTCGAGGTTTGGGAAGAGGACGTTGTCGATGCTTTGCTTGAATTCCTCGATGACATCAATATGCAAGATGGCGTTATACTGAGCGTGAGTGCAGACATTTTGCGCCGAATGCACACGCAACGCCCGCAAATGTCGCGGGCGTTGTGGGCTATGGCGTCAGACGAGCCAAATGCCATTGAAGTCGCGGCCGAGGCGCATCGCGCCGGAGCAAGTATTGTTGTGACGCACAATGTCATGCCGACGGACGCCGAGATGGAGGCCTACATACGTGCCCTGCAACGACGTATGCTGACGGTATGGGTTAGCTTGCCCGATGGTCATTTTGATGCGTGGCATCAGTCGATACTGCAAGCTCCCGACGGCTTGATGGGCGACCCAACGCTGTTGCGCAACGCCATAGAACAATATACCGGCACGCCTATCCTGCTCCGTTCGCCGCTGCTGATCGGTCACCGCGGCGCACCGATGTGGGCGCCGGAGAATACGCTCGAAGGTGCGATGCTGGCGATGGCGCAAGGTGCCGATGGTGTTGAAATGGATGCACTACATACTGCCGACCGTCACCTGGTCCTTATGCATGACGACACCGTTGATGCCACGACGGACGGGCGCGGACGCGTGCGTGACATGACACTGGAACAAATCCGCGAGTTGACGGCCAACGTCATGGACACCAACTACACCAGCTCCGATGTCGCGCAATGGTTGCCGGAAGATTTTCCCGATATTCGCGTGCCGACATTGCGGGAATACTTTGAATATTTTGACGAAAATCATCTCGACGGCATATTATTTATCGAAATCAAGTCGCAAGGGCAATTGTTTGACATTGACGCTGAATTGTTGCGTGACTTAGTCGAAGAGTTCAATTTCCAAGACCGCATTGTCTTCATTTCGTTTAATTTGAGCCAGCAGTCGCAGCGCATGAAAGAATTGCTGCCTGAAGTGCCGATGACCTACTTGACATCGCGTTCGGGCGGACGTTTCGGCACGCGCACCCAGGTGCAATTGACAACGTCAAACTTCGCGGCCCTCAACCGTAACGCCGGCGATTTTACGATGGAGGAAGTGCGCGACGCCCGCGCCCGCGGTGTGCTGACAGGCGGTTGGACGTATAATTCATCGCTGCTCGGCCAAGAGGCAACGTTCCCGACCTTTGCGGCCAACTATGTCACGGGCATGGCCGTTATGACAACGGCTGATGTGACGGTCGGCGCGGCCATTCCCGTGCATTTGACGCGGGATGGCGTTGCTACGGCGCGGGATGGTACGCAAACTGAAGTTGAGATTGAAATTCTAACGCTTGCAGATGGTGTAGAAGTAGCTAAAACGATCATCTCGTTGGGTGAATATGAATTCGCGCTGCTCAGTGAGCCATTCGAGCAAGAGGGAACGGGAGATGCCGGTTCATTGGTTATAGAGAGACGTATTAACGCACTCACGCTCCTTCTAAGCGGCGTAGTGGTTGTTGCGGCAGTGGTGATAATTACACTGATAATACGGCGCACTAAAAAAAGGAGAAATAACCATGCGTAAATTTTCCGTTATTCTGCTGGTCTTTGCTGTATTCGTGCCGGTGGCATTTGCCGCCGCACCGCCGACAGTTCATCAATTTGACGTGCCGGAGGCCACAAGCTTTCCCGCGATTGAGCACCTCAACTTCCCCGAAACAGTGGTGCAAGACCCGCCGCACATTATCGCGTCGGGGGCATGGGATGAGCGTATGACAGACGCAACAGCTGTCGTATTGACCATGTCACTGCGGCATTGGTGGGACGATGCATATAACGAGTTAGAGCGCGAATTGCGCCTGACGCTCGAATGGGACGGCGGTGAAAGCGAATTGCGGCGCATTTTAACTGTCGGCCAACAATACGGCATTTTGCCCATTTTTTCGGTCTATGATGAAGACACGCTGGATGCTCTATTCAACTTATTTGATGAACTTGATCTGCAAGATGGCGTTATCATGAGCGAATACTTTATTATTTTGCGCCGTGTGGCGGCAGAGCGTCCGAACATGGCACGTGCCTTTTGGGTGCGGCCGATGTTTTGGGATATCCCTCTCGATGAACAGTCGCCGCCGGGCGATTCAAACATACCTATGCGGCCGGAAAATCCGGCATATATTGTTGAAGACGCGCGCCTTAGCGAGGCAAACATTGTTGTCTTGCCCGCAGGGCCGCCCGGTAGCAGTCGCGTAGAGACAGAATACATACAGGCCCTGCAAGACAGCGGATTAGAGGTCTGGGTCGATGTGCCGCCCGATGTCGCTGAAACCGACTTGCATGGTATGGTCGCTCAGGCGCCCGATGGCTTGATCACACACGACCCGTCACAGCTGCGTCGTATGTATGAGCAATATGGACAACCTGCCGGAAGCAATGCGTCGGTGCGTCGTTTCGGCGCAGTCGACTACCTCATCGCGGCGATAACCATCGCGGCGGCAGTGACGTTAACAATGCGTATCATACGCCGACGTAAAAATAAGGTTGCGCCAAATAGCGATTCATGATAGAATGGTCGGAAAGTGAAAGTATGCCCCACACAAAAGACAGGAGAACCACCATCATGCACTACCAAGAACTGCACCACATCGTCGAAAACATGGAAAAGGCTATCTTCGGCAAGCGACAAACCATCGAATTTCTGCTCATGGCACTGCTGTGCCAAGGTCATGTTCTTATTGAGGATGTGCCTGGCGTAGGCAAAACTTCTATGGTCGCCGCATTGGCAAAAAGTGTAGACTGCTCATTCAAACGCATCCAATTTACACCCGACTTGATGCCCAGCGACATTACCGGATTTAGCATTTATAACCAAAAGACCGGTGATTTCGATTTTCGCATGGGGCAAGTATCTGCGTCTTTCGTGTTAGCCGATGAAATCAACCGTGCATCACCTAAAACGCAGTCGGCATTGCTCGAAGCCATGGAAGAAGCGCAAGTTACCGTTGATGGCGTGACACATAAGTTGCCCGAGCCATTTATGGTATTGGCGACGCAAAACCCCATCGAATATGTTGGGACGTATCCGCTGCCCGAAGCGCAAATCGATCGTTTCTTGATGTGTATATCCATGGGCTATCCCGAAAAAGCTGAGGAAGCCGCTATTCTGAAAAACTATCAGGGCACCAACCCGCTCAAAGCCCTGCAAGCTGTTGTCAACGGCGCTGCCATCACGGCGCTGCAAGCCAAAGTCAACGAAATTTTTGTCGACGATTTGGTGCACCAATACATCGTTGACTTGGCGACCTATACGCGCAACCACGCGGCGGCAGCACTGGGTGTCAGCCCGCGTGGCAGTTTGTCGTTGTGCCGCGCGGCACAGGCCTGCGCGTTGTACAACAACCGTAGCTATGTTCTGCCCGATGACATCAAGTTGCTCGCTGTGCCCGTGCTGGCGCATCGCGTCATTCTCAAGCAAGAGGCGCGCTTGGGCGACATCACGGCACAGGCGATTGTTGAAGAGGCTTTGACGCGTGTCGCCGCGCCCATCGCCAAATTATAAAGTCATGGCAAAGCACAAGGTTGGTATGTATCCGGTGGGAAAAAAACAGCAGCGCAGGCATGTGCGCGTGCAGCTTCCCTTTTTGATTCTTACCGTTTTCATGTTTATCATGGCATCGCATTACGGTGGTTTTGTGCCGTATGCGCTGTTGTATATGCTTGGCGCATTGGTGATTCTCGTGCCGTTCAATATCTATTTTTTGCGAAAATCATTGCGTCTGCAGCTGCGGCACGGGAGCAGCCGCTATGTCAGTGGCGCGGCAACCAATCTGAATATGGTAGTGCGAAACGGTTCGCGCTTGCCTGTGTCGCTGTTTACCTGTACGTTGCAGTCGGACTTGCAAGGGTTTGAGCAACAGATGTACTGCTCATTTGCCGTGCCGCCCAGAGCGACAAGTGTGCAGGCAACGCCCATCACCATGCAATATCGCGGCGTATATGAATTTACTGCCACATCGGGTTTATACCGTGATATGTGGGGCATTGCGCGCTTTCGTGACAAGAGGCTCAATCAAAGTACGAAAATCACGGTTTTTCCTAAACTGCACCAAGTCAAAGTCATGGGGCGCAGTCGCATTTTATCCGAGCATGAGGAGCGTGTATTAAAGCGCGGCTTCGAAGAAAGCGGGCTGTACAGCGATATCCGCGAGTACCAACCCGGAGACAGTCAATCGCGCATCCACTGGAAATTGAGTGCGGCGCGCGATAATTTAATGAGCAAGCACTACGAAACAAGCGACGATGACGAGCTGTTGCTCTGGCTTGATATGTTTCGTCCCAACAGCAAAAACAGCCTGCAAATGCAGGAAAAGATGATGGAACTTGTGGCCTCTGTGGTCGATTTCTGCCTGCGCAACGCCATTCCGCTGATGGTATGCTATCATTGCGACGGCGCGCTTGTCACAAAAGAGGCGCGAACCATCGGCGATTTCGAAATGATTTACGCTGCGTTGGCATCGGCACCTTTTGATGAGGCAGTGTCGTTGCGCGATTTTATCAAGCAGCAAATGCCGGTGCGTGAGACACTTGTTTTCACCACACAAGAAGATGCCGATTTCAATGTGGTGCTGGACAACCCCAATCGCCGCGTCGAAGCCTTTGTTGTCAGCAATGACAACGACAAGCCGCGGACGCACACGCCGAGCCATTCACTTAAAGTACACACCGTCGCGCCCGACGCCGATGTGCGCCGCACATTGGAGGTGGCTTCATGAGCAAAAAGAGTATGACTAACGAGCAAATCGCCATTGGTAAAATGCCGAAGGATAAAACCAATATATGGAAGCTTCGCGGCATTGATTTAGGCTTTGCCGCGATGATTACGTTCTGTCTTTTGCTGGCAATGAGTGCCTTTTTCGCCATTCCGATCGAGCCGCTTTTTATTGTTACGCGGTTAATTTTATTTGCGCCTGTCATTATACTGCTCCACATCCGCGTGTTCCGCTTGGTGGTGTGGGGCGTGGGCATATTGCTAGCCGTACTTGTCGGTGTTTCATTTGCACTTTCGCTGGATAACTTTTTTGTCAACTTTATCAGCGATTATGCGCAGTGGCTGTACGAATTCATCGCGGTACAAATCCGCTACGACCGCGCTTATATTGACTTTACATATGGCGCATTGTTGCTTGCGTTTTTTGTCGCGGCGTACGTCTGTATGCGCATTCATTTGTATATCCCAATTTTTGTTGCCGGTGCCATGCTCTTTTTGTCGCAGCCGGTTGACGAGTTTTCACTCCCGCTCTTTGTGTTGTTCCTATTGCTGCTCGTGGTTGTCATGGCATGGCAAGTCGTATCAAAACATAATCGAACAGGGTTAAGTACGTTGTTTGGTGGCATCATTCCGTTGTGCGTGATTGCGTTGCTGTTGAGCGTCGTTACGCCGAAGTCGCCTTCGCCGCTGCAAATTCCCGCCGTCAGTGACATTGTCGATGCGCTCAACTTAGACGTTCGTAACTGGGCGATGTTTCGCCCCACGTTTGGCGCAGGAAACTTGGGCGGCGGACAGTTGGGCGGTCCATTTCGTGGCAGTGATACCGTAATGGTCAGCGTGACCAATGGCTATCAGACATACTTGCGCGCGTATACATTCTTGCATTATGATGGCTCGCGCTGGCATTCCGTGGGAATCGATGATGATCGCACGGCACGTTCGTATACCGAGATTTTTGATCAAGTGCTGTTCGAAGACGGACGCACGCGGCAAATGACCATCGAATATCAAGCCTTGCAAACCAATCTGTTGCTGCGGCCGCAATTTATGGTGCGCTATTCGGGGCCGGCAGAAGTGACCGTATTTGAAGATCCGGCGCGCGATGTTATCTATGTCGATACCGTGCAGGGACAAGGCTTTGAATACACCGTTACAGCATTCTACCCGCGCATTGACAGAGAAGACTACTATGCCATCTTGCGTATGCCGCAGGGCGTTGCCCGCATTACAGATAACATGACATCAGAGGAGCGGACAATCGCCGAGGAAATTGCGGCAGCCGAACGTGAAGCCGTGCGGGAGGCAGGCACGCTGTTCTTTGCGCACGGTGAATTGCTGCAAAACCGGCTTGTGCCGCGCTGGACGCCGGCCGAGGCACGCGAACTGCCGGGCGCGTTGCATTATCGACAAGGGCATCGTGTTGCAGTGCTGGCGCGTGAGATTACCGCGCCATACAACAATCAGTTCGATCGCGCTATGGCATTGGAGCGATATCTGCGCGAGAATTTTGAATATTATACCGAAATGAGGCACCCGCCGCGCAACGTCGATTTCGTTGATCACTTCTTGTTTGAGGAACAAAGAGGGCATTGTCAATATTTTGCCTCAGCCTTCGTCGTTATGGCGCGAACGCTGGGTATGCCGGCACGGTATGTGCAGGGCTTTGTGTTGCGTCCCGTTGAGGACGGCGAAGAGGGTGAATATGAGGCCACTGGCTGGGATGCGCACGCGTGGGGAGAGGTGTTTTTTGAGGGCCTTGGGTGGGTAATTTTTGAACCGACACCCGGCTTTGCCGATGCTGCGCCGCCGCCAATCGCGCCGCCGTTGCCGCCGTCACCGCCGCCGGGCGAACAAACGCCAACCCCGACCCCACCTCCACCAACCCCGACGCCTCCGCCCGGATATACGCCGACGCCGCCAGACAGGCCGGACATCACGCCGCCGCCAAGACCCGGTGACCCCGATTACCCCGGTGACACCGGTGGCATTGAGATTCCGCCATGGGTTTGGATTGTGTCAGGCATAGTCACAGCAAAGGCGGCCATGCTGCTATTTAACAACCGTCGTTCAGCACGTAAGGCAAGAAGAATTGCAGATGGCGGCGCAGATGGCGTAAAACTGTTATGGAAAACGGTGTTAAAAATTATGCCGTTGTATGGTTTGGGCAAACATGATGATGAAACCGTCCGTGAATATGCCGCGCGGTTGAGCAGTGAATTGTCGTTGCCCGAATTGCGCTCGTATGCCGCGCAGCTGGATGCCTTGGTTTACGGAAATGTGCCGCCGCAAGACGCGCCGTATGGCGAATTTTACGATGCGTGGCGCGATTCGCTGCGTTGCTTGTCATGGTGGCGGTACGCAATTTTACGTTTTGGTGCAGGGGTGATTTAATCTAATGGTAGGGGCGAACACAATTCGCCCCCTATACTCATAGAATGATATTATAAATCATCATGTGAGGTGTCCCATGAATTCCATTATTTCTCCTGACGAGACCGCGCGACTGAACACTTTGTGGAGCAACGTGCGCCAGCGTATTGATACAGTCGAAACACCGGCTGATTTTTTAATCCCCGCTGAACCGATGCCGGTGCCTGTCGAGATGCCGCTTGAAGAACCTGTCGAAACGACTTGTTTCGAATCGGCAGGGGAGGGTTTGCACGAGCATCTATTCACAGCCATTGAGTGCGAGCAATCGCTGGTACATACCTATACCTGTATGGCATCGCGTCTGCCAAACCGTCGCGCTACGCGGTTATTTGCCATGCTCAAAACACGGCAGATAATGTTGACGCGGCGGCTGGTTTCGGCGTGCTATTTGCTGACGGGACAGCGCCTGCCGCCATCAAAAAAAATGCCCTGCAAACCGTCGGACGACTGGCTGCTCGATGTGCGGGCATTGTTTTTCCAAGAGACAAAAGCGACAACGCAGTATCAACAAGCGGGCCTTATAGGTGACGATACTTGTCTGCGCGAATTATTCGAATATGCTTATAATACCAAGCGCGAAACGGCCGACACTTTGCGGAAATTGCTCGAAGAAATATTGTAGGGACAAACACTGTTTGCCCATTAAACCTCATACAATTTCCCCCGTCCGGTATACCGTTGCGGCAAATAATTGACCGATGAGATTTGGGGCTTGGGAACGCCGTATTTCGCGTTATAGCCAAATAAATTGATATAGCGGTCAAGGTCGTCGGCTTCTGTGCTCATTTTGCAAAGCAACTCAAACGTTGCGCGCGCGTCATCGCTTGCGCGGTGTGTATTGGGTGTGGTTACGGCATAGGCGGCAATGGCATTGACAAGCTTGTGCGGGAATGGCTTGCGGTCTTTATAAACAGTCATTGCGTCAAGCATTTTGAAGTTCTTTAACAATGCCTCATCTTGAAATTTTTGCAGAAAGTAATACAAAAAGCATAGATCAAACTGGGCGTTATATGCTACCAATAACGAATCGGGATGGCCGAGCATCTCTGCTAGCGCCTCATATGCCTCGTCTCGTGAGACACCTTCCGATATAAGCATCGCTTCAGTGATGCCTGTTAAGTTTGTAATGACAGCAGGCAATGTTTTATCGGGCGGCAATGTGACGAGAAGATTAAACTCGTCTTCAATTTCAGGTGAACCTTGCTTGCTGACCACCCGCAGTGCGGCGATTTCAATAATTTCCGCTTGCCTGGGGTTGAGGCCCGTTGTCTCGACATCAAAGACGATGATATTTTCAAATTGATGAAACAGCGAATCCGGCATTATACTACGCCTCCATTTTTCGCCATTATACATCGCTGGTGCCGATAATGCAAGCATGAATGCATAAGGGGCTGCTGTGTGTCGCAAGTGTCTACTTTGTCACTCTCGCTTGTTTCTCTAATTCCAACAATCTCTTTACACTGTTGAGTGTAACGTCATCGGGATCGTATAATATAGGCCACATTGATGAAGGGCAAACCTTTTTGAACTTTTTGCCATATAACATCTGTGTACCGCCGCCTATGCAGGGCTTTGCGGCGTCCAGACAGGCATGAGTGCATTTGTATATATTATTCCATAATATCTCTTGCAGTCCCTCGGCAATAACGATATCTTCCCCATATTTTTCCCAAAAGATATGGGGACAATATAACTTTACTTCCCACGAATACTTGCCGCGAATATGCCCTGAATTAGCCCAGTTTTTATCTATCAAACTAATTTTGCAAATCGTTTTGCTTCTGCATTTTGCATCCCATGCGTTGTGAACGCCCGACCATCCGGGAGCCATTTGACTTTCTCTTAGCCATTTGACAAAATCCAATGCGGTTTGTTGCTTATCGTCGGCAACAACGAAAGGGATAATATCCTCAATTTTCGGCCTTGTTTCCCTTTGTACTTTCAAAGTAGTGATGTCTGACATTTTGTACCTCTCCACTATTATACATTTTCAATACAAGCCATAAAAGTACCGCGTATCAGCGTGCCATCTTTACCCACAAACGGAAAAATATCAGCCGCAAACAACCACGATGCGGGCTTGAATTTATCCGACTTCTCAATCGCTACAAACATACTGCCTTCATCGGGCATTCCGATGTCGCCGCAAGGTTTTACTGTTTTCCACCCCTTGGCGATGTACATTTCTGAAATATCAATCCAGTCCATATCCTCCGGCACAGGTGTTTCGGCTTTCATAAACCGTCCGATTGTATACCCCAGAAGCTCATTTCCTCCGAATAACATTTGATCGGGCCAATGCGTCATAGTTTCATGTGGTTGACTAAACCGCTCCCAGTGTTGAATTGCGGCATTGTTGGCTACATCAGAATCAAACTCTTTCATCGCGTCCAATGTTTCAAATACCCAATTGCATTGCTTCCTGAAATTGCTGTGTAATTCCGGAGAGCCTTTTTTATCAAATGCCCGCGTGTACACGGATTTTCCAATAAAACGATACGGCCCGCATTTTTCGATTTCAAAGCGGTCATATTCCTTTGGCTCGTTAGGTTTATCATCCACCACAACACGCATCAACTGCTCGTCAACCACATCAGATGTATCAAGCAAGCCCGCAATGTCGGGACTTGCGCTTGTCAGCGACGTTTCAATCTCTATCGCTTTGTCAAATAACATTTTTACGTCGGTTTCGTTGTGAAAATCGGCTTGGCGCATTTGTCGTATGAATTCCAATACGATTTCTTTCAGTTCATGTAACAGTGCTACTTCGCTGTCAATGTCATCTACTTTTCTGTCCAACACAGACAACACAGCTTCGGAATTTTTTGCCGAA
>WRAI01000017.1 GCA_009780275.1 Oscillospiraceae bacterium
AAATTGGGGAGCTGCACTCCCCAAACCCCTTGCAAACACGGCGGAAGCGATTTTCGTTCTGCGGAACAAAAATCACTTTCGCCGTGTCTTTGTAGCCACCGCCATAGAAAGGAGTACGACCATCGCAATCTATCATTGCAGTATTAAAATAATCAGCCGTGGAAAAGGTAAATCAGCCGTTGCCGCCGCCGCTTATCGTGCAGGTGAGAAAATCATAAATGAATATGACGGCGTGACCCATGACTATACCAAAAAAGGCGGGGTTGTGCATACCGAGATTTTACTGCCCGACCATGCCCCAGCCGAATATTCAGACCGTGCCGTTTTGTGGAACGCCGTTGAAAAATTCGAGTGCTATAAAACCGCTCAACTTTCGAGGGAAATTGAACTTGCCCTGCCTGTGGAATTAACGGAAACGCAAAACATTTCTCTTGTCAATGAGTATGTCAATCAGCATTTTGTTTCGGCGGGAATGTGCGCCGATATTGCTATCCACGACAAGGACGATGGAAACCCACACGCACACATTTTACTCACCATGCGCCCCATTGAACAAGACGGAAAATGGGGGCAGAAATCCCGCACGGTTGATGGCAAGAAAATCCCTACCGTGGATTGGAACGAGCAGACAAAAGCCGAAGAATGGCGCGAGGGTTGGGCGGTTGCTCTCAACGCTCATTTAGAAAAGCACAATCACGCCGAGCGAGTAGACCATCGGAGTTATGAACGGCAGGGCGTTGATAAAATCCCATCTATCAAACTCGGCACGGCAGCTCATCAGATGGAGCAAAAAGGGGTTGCCACAGACAGGGGCAACATCAACCGAGCAATCGAAGTTACAAATCAGAAATTGCGAGAACTCAAAGCGCAGATTGTGAAACTCCAAAAGTGGGTGCGTGACATTCCGAAAGAGCCAAACCTTGCCGAAGTTGTGCAGAGCATTTTTGACCGCCGGAGTGGAATACGCCACTTGAAGTACACCGCTGAAATTGTGAACTTCCTTGTCAGCAATGACATTAAAGACATGGCGGCACTTGAAAGCAAGCTGAAAGAAATGTATTCCACGCAACATGATATTCGCAACAAGTCAAAACCCATCGAGCGGCGATTGAAAGTTTTGGACGAGCATTTACGGCAAGTAGCGGATTACAAAAAGACTAAATGCCCAACCTCAAAAGCCTATCTTGACCGACACTTAAACGGCAGAAAAACAATCCCCACAAAGGCATGGCGAACAGAGCGGGAGCGGTTACTTGCCGACAAGCAAGTGTTAAGCCACCAATACCAAAAACTCAAAAAAGAAACCGACCAAGTTTACAAAATACGGCGGGCGGTTTATGATTTGGTGCAGCCAGAAACGAGAACACCAACAAGAGATATGACACGGTGACACACAAAGAAAAACGGCGGCATAAATCATGCCGCCGTAGCTTGTCTATCTGTTACCCCTCTCGATAATAATACTTCTTGCCCATCTTTCTCAAAAAGAAAATCGTCACGACAATCGCTAACACTTCCGCCAACGGCATGGCGAGCCACGCACCGTCCAAACTCGGCGTGATAATTCTCGGCAATGTAACCAAGAGTGTCAATGTAAACACCATCGTCCGCATAAGCGACATGAAACCCGATACCAAGCCATCGTTAAACGCCGTAAACCATGCTGTCGCAAACACATTGAACCCCATCAGCAAAAAGCCAAACGAGATAATTCGCAAACCCCGCACCGACATTGCGTGCAAATGCCCTGTACACATCTCACCGCCCCATGCCGTGAGATACTCCATCGGCACAGCACCATATCCGCTCATATACTCATAGACAGGCAAATGTGCGCTGCAAACACTTTGAACAAGTCCATTCAAATGTACGCATACATCGTTTGGCGAAACGTAAATCCTCACCATCAAATCAGCGAAAATGAGTGTGCCAACCAACGCAATGACAGACAATGCCGCAACGATAATCAAGCTCTTTTTGTATAGCTTTTTCAAATTGCCGTGCCGCTCTTGCCCTATTTCGCTGTCTGCGCCATAGTGCTTTTTCTTTCCAAAATTGTAACTCACAACAGGTGCGATACCCGAAGCGTAGCCAAAGAAAAGCGAAGATAAAATGCCCATTCCTGCCAAAGCGATACCTGCCGCCGCAACGCCCTCCCAACCAACAATGCGGACAAGTACGTTGTTCATAACGATAGTCGTTACGGTTGTAGCCAACATCGTCACCATTTCGCTGATACCATTCATTGAAGAACGACCGAGAGCGCGAATATCCCATTTCGGACGGACAAAGTAAATACCTTTTTTTCGGCTGAAAGTAAAATATATCATGCCCAATATCGTTGGCACGGCATAGCCGATACCCGTTGCCAATGCAAGCCCCATCACGCCTAAATCAAATACAAAAATGAATAAGGCATTTAATGAAGTGCTTACGAGTGCGCCCGAACTGGAAGCGAACATACTAAGAACGGGGCGGCCTTCGGCAATCATAAGCTGAACGAGGAACATACCGACCATAATAAACGGCATCATCAAAATTAGTGGTTGAATGTACTCCAAGGCCAAGTCAAAAACATCACTATCCGTGCCGAGCAGTCGCAACAGCGGACTTCTTGCAAACCAACCTACAACAGAGATAATCATACTTGTCACAAAAGTAACAAGAGTTAATAGGGTGAAATTTTCGCGAGCTTCTTGTAATAATTTTTTGCCTTTTTTCTTTGCGATAAGAGCTGTACCGCCGATGGATAACATTGCACCAATCGCCATTGTAAATGTGAAAAATGGCATAACAAAATTGATTGCACCGAGGGCTTCTTGATTGATTCCGCGTGCGGCGAAAACGCCGTCAATCGTGCCGAATATGCCCATGATAATGAATGATAATATCGTGGGGATTGTGAATGAAAGCAAAAACTTAAATGTTATCGGTTTATTCAGTTTTTCTTCCTCGGCGGCTTTTGCCGCTGCTTCTTTTTCTTCCTCTAACGTGAGGACTTCTTTGTGCTCTGTCATTGTAATTTCTCCTTTACTTTCGGTCGCACTTGCGGTATAATCAAAGTATAAACCATGACATTATGTCAGAGTCAATACCCAATTTCAAAAAAAGGAAAAATTATTTTTATGAGCAGAGAAAACGGTTTGCTTTCCATTGGTGAAATCTCAAAATTGACAGGGGCGAGTTTGCGCTCATTGCGTTACTACGAGAAATTAAATCTTCTAAAACCTGCCCATATTGACCCCGATTCGGGCTATCGGTACTACTCTTTCGACCAAGCATATCACGTTGAAATCATCATGTTTTGCATTGAGTTAGACATACCACTCAAAGAATTAACGCAGTTTACAAGTGCAGATGATATGATGAATTTCCGTGCATTCCTAACACACGGAAAAGAGATTGCCGAGCAGAAACTCAAAAAAATCCGACAAGGGTTGGCACTTATCCGCGACTTAGAGCAGAAAATGGATTTGTCCGAGCAATACAACCCCGAAGAAATATATGAGCGCGATTTTCCACAAAAACATTTCTATATCAAGCCGTGCGGCACTTCGTTGAGAGATTTAGATTTATTGGAATTGTTTGTGTCGTTTGCCGATATAGGCGATGTAGACGGTTCAGCGGAATACGGTTTTTTGTGTGAACATTCTGGGGATAACACCTCATATTTTGCTTATATGGAAGTGCCAAAACGCATGGCGAATAAAACAATCCCTGCCGGAAAATACGCTTGCCGGCAGAGCGAAAAGGCACAAATTGAGCAAGCCTGCGAATTGTTCAAAGAACACCTCACAGGCTCGTTTTTGGCTATTGAAACAGAGATTTTTACTGGCAGACATAAGATAAATAAGCCGTTTAATGAATTGCGAGTGATAACACTTGATAGCTGAAACTTAATACTCGAAGTAGCGCAGGGATTATCCTCTGTGCTATTTTTTTGCCCTTTTTTCATTTGCACCCCTTGACAAATCAATCGTGCCGTCTGCGCAAACGGTGCAAATGTACGCTATCTAATAAATCTACCCTCAGACTATATTACATCTAATTTCGATAATCAAGGCATTGGGTAGACTTGCGTGAAACCTTTGCTCCATGCTTACTTGCTACACCGCCAACTCGGCAATAAACTGTTTAATGACTAAAACAAATTTTTTGATGTTTGCAAGGTCTTCACCATCAAGGTTTTTCAAATAAAGAGGCCAACATGTACACACTTCATCGAAGGTTTTACCCAGAATCATTTTGTTTCTGCTAATACCACAATCTCGATCGGGGCAATTCCGTGGATTTATTTTGCTTAAAATAAATTCTTTCAGCCCTGCGTCTGTTATACAGTGCTCATAATCTACAAACCAGCGTTCTCTTGTGAATTGACTGAATCGCAAAATCCATCCGTTTTCATCAATCAGCATATAGCAAACGCCTTTTGATTTATAGCTTGCTTTCCAATGCCTTCCCGATGTATGTTTGAGCGACATTTTATTTTCTTTCATAAACTCAATAAAGTCAAGTGCGCTTTGTGCTGTTTCGCCATCAAGATGTAAAGTAACAGCATCTTCTGCTTGGGGCTTTATTTTCTCTGCCATCTTATCTTCCTGCTTTCGTACACGCAATGAAATACCCGGTTTTATCTTTATCAAAGCTACCGTCATCGCCACGCGCATCGTAATCAGCAAACACATCGCCCCCCCACGACCATGAAGCGTCGTTGTATTCGTTCGACTCTCTGAGAATATCTTTTATTTGTCCCTCAACAAATCCACCCCAACCTTTGGCAATATAACCCTCATCAATATCAAAATAATCCATACCGTCCGGCACAGGCGTATCTGCTCTCATGAATTTGCCGATTTTATATCCTTGCAGTCTATTTTTTTCGTCATACTTATCCCACATATATACGCCACCTGCGTATGGCATATCGGGCGCAATATAGTCCGCCATTTCGTCAAGGGTCGAAAAAATCCACTTCTTAGCACTCCAAACGCTTCCGAGAATCCCCCCTGTATCAGCGTGTGGATTACCCCAATCGTTGCGGACATATACAGCCTTGCCGATAAAGCGGTATGCAGGATTTTTTACTACCTCAAACCGTTCCAATATGTGCGGCGAATTTGCCGTTTGGCTCTCAACCGCAATGCTTGTTAGCTGTTCGTCAACAACATCAGATGTATCAAGCAAGTTCGCAATGTCTGGACTATCTTGTACCAATGATGTTTCAATTTCCACCGCTTTGTCAAATAGCATTTTTATGTCCGATGCGTTGTGAAAATCAGCTTGCCGCATTTGGTGAATAAACTCTAACACGATTTCTTTTAATTCGTGCAAATGTGCTACTTCATTGTCAATGTCATCAACTTTTCTGTCCAAGACCGAGAGAACAGCATCGGAATTGTTTGCCGAAAATATTTGTCCGATGTCGGCAATCGAAATGTTCATTTTACGCAAGATTAGGATTTGCTTTAATCTGACAATCGCAGTTTCGTCATAGAGCCGATAACCCGAACTTTCGTCACGGGAGCTATGGATAAGCCCCATCTTTTCGTAGTAGTGTAATGTACGCGCCGTAACATCGTAGCGTGTGGTGACTTCGTTGATTTTTATTAACTGGTTCATAGTATTTTCTCCTTGTATTTTCGCAATAACAAGGTTAGTATAAAGCCTTACCTAAGGTAAGAGTCAAGCCTTTTTTCAAAAGTTTTTTACAAAGAATCCGCACTCAGATTTTACCTCAAATGCGGTAGCTAATATAAATTCCTGCCCCTACGAATACTCACTATAACAATCAGCTATAATACTTCCCCCAAATATCGTCGCGACATAATCCCGCACAACGCTTGCACCGCCTGCAAAAGCTCGTCTTTTCGCGCCGCTGCTTCGTCTTGCGGCAAATCAACAATCACATCTTCAACCTCCGGTGTATAGCGAAATTTGCCAACAACTGCGCCGCAGAATACGCCGTCAACGAGAATATAATATAATGTATCGGGGTAATCGTGCGTAAACATCGTTTTTAGCCAATGTTCGTTTGACTTTACCATAAAGTCGTTGCGATGCATGGCAAAAACACGTTTTTTCGGCATTTCAGCGTAAGTTTCCAGTAATTTTACGTCATCGGGCAGCATATAGCCGTGCTCTGTTTCAAAAATCGTATTATTTTCAATCATCGTAGCTATCGCGGATTTGATTTCTTTTTCGGGCAATTTATAAAACGATTTTGCCATCTTGCTGTCAAACACGACATGACGATACGCAAACCGTTGCAGCACAATTATTAACGACTCATGGCGCGAATACTGTTCCACGTCAACATCAGGAAACATTTCGGCAAACTTATACCAACCTCTGTCCCATTCGCCGTCGTACTGGTCTTCGTAAACCAAAAACGCTTCTTGCAAGCGGTGCAACGCCGGTGTAATGTCTTTAACGCGCAGTTGCAGCGTTTCTTTCAAATACTCAATGTTCATCGGGCCTTCACGCTCGATAAGTTCCCAAACACTCTCCTGCACGGGATTCGGCACAATCAGCGGCTTGCACGCTAACCCCGCAAACAACGCCAAATCCTCACGCACAATCCAACCGAGATTGCCGCCTTGAAACCGCCTTTAAGCAATTTGCGCTCGGCTTGCCGTTGACGGTTATATTCTATGTCGTTAAAATCGGCACGGTATGTGATGCTCGGCGGGTCGCCAAAACCGTTCCAATACACGTTTTGCCCGGGCTGGGTGTCGCGGTAGAGTGCGTCGTACTCGGCGTGGCTTACCGTGCTGTTCAAATGCTGCCGTTCCATGCGCAGGGCGGTTATGTGTTGTTGATTCATAGCAAACTCCTTACTTTATCGGATGTAGTTTTGCCCATTCTCTGCACTGGTCTATACGTTTGCCCGGTGGCGTATCGCATTCCTCATCATCGCCGCAAGACATGTTGTAAATATCGTTGCACATAGTTGAATCATAAGTATGTGTTTCGGCACAGATAAGCATTGGCAACTTTTCGCATTCGCCGCAATGCGCGTGACCTTTTTCAATACAGCATTTTGCCGTATCGCACTCACCCCAAAACGGATTGCCACCGCTGACAAGACAGCCATTGCAGCCGTTTGATTCTTTATAAGGGCAGGTGTCGCAACAAAGCCCGCAGCGTGATTGAATTTTGCTCATGTATGTATCCTCCTGTTTTGTATGGATGGATTCTACCACCCGCATATCATTCACTGCATTTACGCAAAAAGACACCAGCGCACACCAAATTTGTCAATCAATACAAATTGAAGTTGGCTATATGGACAAGGCCCCAAAGCGTCGATGATTGTTGCATCATCTTTCAAAATCTCGTACGCTTTCTGTACACAATCTTCATTGCCCGTGCCAAATTCCAGTGCAAACATCATAGTGTTTCCGATAACAATTTCATCGCGCAGCTCCATCAACGCCAATATATGCCCGTTGATACTGAGCTCAGCATGAGCATAGCTGCCGTCCTCATTTTTGTGTTCTGCAACAAGCTCGGCATCAAAGGCCTTTTGGTAAAGTGCGGCGGCTGTGACGCTATTTTTAATGATTGCTTCAAAAAATACTCTGTGCATTTTTGTTGCCTCCTATATATGAATTATTGCTCAATGATAGCACCTCAAACACGACAACAGTATGATGATTTTATCAAGCATGGTATTATCCTCACAATATCAATATAGTGTTCCCGTCGGGGTCTTTCACGATAAGCTCTTTTCCGCCCCATGAAGCCGTTGTCGGAGGGTCAAGCTCAACCCCTTTTGTCTTCAATTCTTCATATGTTCTATCGTGGTCATCGCACTCAAAAACAAATGTAACCGTACCGGTATTTGATTTGCCCCATTCGTTCTCGTTCCAAATCCAAATATGCGGTTGGTTTATATCAAACCCGATTTCTGCGCCGTCAAAGTCTGTCGGGTCTTCTCCGCATATCGGAATCCCTAATTTTTCGTTGTAGAACCGCGCTAATGCTTCCGGATTCTTTGATGAAATGTTCATGCCACCAAATTTAGTAATCATTGTTTTTCTCCTTTAAGCTCTTGCTCGTAATTTTGACGAGCAATGTTAGTATACCACCTCAAACACGACAACAGTATGTCCTGTTGAAAATAAACTTCACCTATACTTCAACAAAATTTTCTCAGCAATATCCTGTATTTCTCGGGCAATATCGTCCGGCGCAAGCACTTTGACTTTATCACCAAAGCCCAACAACCAGTTCAGCAAAAACGCACGATTTTCAAACCCGAATGCAAACAATAAGCCATCGTTGGTTTCCTCATAACTGCCCAAACCGTACGCCTCAATCAATCGATATTTCTCACTGCTGTCAAACAACGCCGTTAATTCAATATCATCGGTAAAATTCATGCCAAAGTCTTGCCGATCGGGCGGAATCTCCCGCGGCGCAAATGTTTCGTCGCGCGTATTCAAATCCCACAGGCGTTGCAGCTTAAACATACGCCAATCCTGCCGCTCTATGCAAAAACCAAACACATACCACGATGACCACTGAAACAGCGCGATATACGGCTCAATGCAACGGCGCGAATGCCCGCTTTGGCTGTAATAGTCAAACACAATCAACCGCGATTCACGCACGGCGCGTTTAATTAGCGCAATTTTCTCAGTCAATTGCCCCTTATAATAAGAGGCTAAATCAATTTTAATGGGATTTTTCTTGTCTGATTTTGCGCCCAGCTTATCAAGTGTCAACGCCGTTTTAGCATCGTCGGAAACACTGCCTAATCCTTGCACTGCGGCAATTAAATCGGGCAACTCCTCATCGCGCAGCACGTTTTTATCCAGTGTAAATCCCTCGGCTATCGCAATGCCGCCGCCCGCGCCTTGCGCCGTGACAATCGGAATGCCGGCAACACAAAGCGCGTCAATATCACGCCCGATAGTACGGCGGCTGACCTCGAAGATTTCAGCCAACTCGGGTGCCGTCATGCGATCGTTTTGTAATAGCAGTGTAACAATGCCGAGCAGGCGGTCGAGTTTCATATTTATCTCCTAGTACTCACACTGCCCCGCAGTCCTCGGAAACGGTACAACATCGCGAATGTTTGCCATGCCTGTCACATACATCAACAACCGCTCAAAACCTAACCCAAAGCCGGCGTGTTTTACACCGCCAAACTTACGCAGCTCCAAATACCACTCGTAGGCTTCCGGCAACATTCCGTCTTCGATAATGCGCTTTTCCAACACATCCAGCCGCTCCTCGCGCTGACTGCCGCCAATTAACTCACCCACGCCCGGCACGAGCATATCCATTGCGGCAACCGTCTTGCCATCATTATTAAGACGCATATAAAAGCTCTTGATTTCCTTGGGATAATCAACCACAAAGACGGGCTTTTTCATCAAGGTTTCACTCAAAAAACGCTCGTGTTCGGTCTGGATGTCGCTGCCCCACGCCACAGGGAACTCAAACTTATCTTTGACTTTTTCCAGTTCTGCAATCGCCTCGGTGTAGGTCATGCGCCCAAACGGCACGTCGCGCAGCTGTTCCAACCGTTCAAGTAACCCTTGCTCCATAAACCTGTCGAAGAATGCCAATTCGTCGGCGCATGTTTCAAATAAGTGACTGACGATATGTTTCATCATGGCTTCGGCAAGCTCCATGTCATCGTTGATGTCGGCGAAAGCAATTTCCGGCTCAATCATCCAAAATTCAGCGGCGTGGCGCGGCGTATTTGAGTTTTCGGCACGGAATGTCGGGCCAAAAGTGTATGTCTTGCCGAACGCCAATGCAAACGCCTCGGCCTGCAATTGCCCCGAAACAGTCAAATGCGTCTGTTTGCCAAAGAAATCTTGAGTGAAATCGTCCTTACTTGGCGGCAACGTCGTCACGCGGAACATCTGCCCCGCACCCTCGGCATCACTGCCCGTGATAATCGGCGTATGGGCGTAAACAAAGCCGCGCTTGTGGAAGAAGTCATGGATGGCAAACGACGCTTCGCTCCGCACGCGAAAAGTCGCCTGAAAGGTATTCGTACGCGGCCGTAAATGCGCAATCGTGCGCAAAAACTCCATCGAATGTCTCTTTTTTTGCAATGGATACTCGGGCGGCGATTCGCCCTCTACGCTCAATTCGGCAAGTTTCAACTCCAACGGTTGCTTGGCTTGCGGCGTACAGACAACCGTACCGCGCACGGTAACTGCCGTACCGACATTCAGATTGGCAATGGTGGAAAAGTTTGGCAAATTACTCTCCCCCACCGCCTGAATGCCGCCCATGCGCGTACCGTCATTGAGGTCAAGGAAGCAAAAGTTTTTCATGTCCCGTGCCGAGCGCACCCACCCGGCAAGTTCAACTTGTTGCCCGTCAAATGCTTGCGGCGCGGCAAAGATTTCGCGAATTGCTGTGTAAGGCATAGTGACCTCTCCTCTGTCGTATTGTTGCGATTATTGTAACATGATTTTGTTCAAAATTCAATCCAAAAGACCCTTTGTCTTTTCGACGGCGAGTCGTAGAAATTTATCGGGTTCTTTGATATATTCAAATCTCGCATTGCTCACTTCAAGGGCTAACGCCCCATTATAGCCAAACATTTTCAACTTTTCCGCTATGATATCCCAATGAAGATTGCCCGAGAAAGGCAATGCGTGACAATCATTTACTCCATCATTGTCATGTAAATGTAACGCCATCAGCCTATCACCATACAAACTCAATAAATCAATTTCAGGCATAAATAAATTCCAGTGACCGCTATCAAAACAAAAGCCCAGCCGGTGCGACTGAATATCTCTGAAAATATATGCAAGAAATTCGGGGCGGCTCATGTTTTCTATGGCAATATTTACATTTAGGCGTTCCGCCACTTCCACAATCTCTTTCAATCTGTCAATACCAAAATCAAATTTGTTTGGCAACATAACTTCCTTATTGCCGTTTTTATTTTCGGGGTGCATGACCAGTGTTGGTATATCATGATCTGCACAGTCTTCTATGCACGTAATCATTTCCCGTACATAATCCTGCCCGTTAATGCTATCTTCCCACAGAAAATTGGCGTTCATATAGGGCGCATGAGCGTTTTCAACATATAGTCCGACATCTCTTGCATATGCGGGAAAATCCTTGTAGTCACTGTCGAAATAATCTGCCCACAACAATAAAACGCCCGAAAACCCTGCCTCGTTGATGTGACGCATTCTTTCTTGCGGGGAAAGGTGATAGCCAAACCAGTCAACAATCGTTATATCCATTTTACTCTCTCAACACATAATCTTGCCTTCAATTATACCACCACTCGCACCGTATATCAAGCCTTGCGCTAGTCGACATAATGTGTTATAATGTAATCTAAACCGCACGATATGGAGGGCGCGTCATGGATGATAATATATCAAGCACAAACACTAATGATATTTCGGTTGAGCTTTTAGAGGGTGTGCACGCCATCACCGAAGCGTTGCGTGCCGGGCGACCGTTGGATAAGCTATACGTTTCCAAGGACGCAAAAAACCTTAGAGGGCTGCTCCAAGAGGCAAAACGCGCCCAAGTCGTCGTTATCGAGCGCGAACGCGCCAATCTTGACGGCATGAGCGCCACGGGCAAACATCAAGGCGTGATTGCCAGCGTTGCAGCGCGGCGTTACGCCGATTTGGATGAGATTATAGCCAACGCAAAGCAGTCGGAACGGCCAGCGCTAATTGTCTGCTGTGACGGCATTGACGACGGCCGCAACCTCGGCGCAATCTGCCGTACGGCCGAGGCAGCGGGCGCGCATGGTGTCGTTGTTACCAAACGACGCTCGGCAAGCTTGTCAGTTTGGACTGACCGTGCGGCAGCCGGCGCGTTAGAGCATTTGCCGCTGGCTCGGGTAAGCAACTTGACTACAGCATTAAAAACGTTAAAGGACAACGGCTTATGGATTTATGGTGCCGATGCCGACGGCAATGTTGACGGACTTGACGCCGACTTTTCCGGCGCGTGCGCGTTAGTACTTGGCTCAGAGGAATCGGGACTGTCTCGGTTGGTGCGCGAGCAATGTGATTTTATTGTCAGTCTACCTATGTTGGGCAAAATCGGTTCATTGAACGTATCAGCTGCAGCAGCTGTTTTATTGTATACCGCAGTAAAAACACGGAGGTAAAAATAATGCCTAGACAAAAAGGCGAACGCGCTAAAAGCAATAAAAATAGATCCGATAAATGGGAACATTTAGATTTCATGTTTGAAGAGGGGCAACAACCTGTGCCAAGCGAGCTCACGCCGCCGGATTTAGTGACAATTACCGGGCTTGATGATATAAAAATGCCTACGCCACCTAAGGCCGATCCCCTCCAGATATCTATTGCGTCACCCTCTGCTTCATCTCTCGAAGCTACAAAAAAAGTAGACCCAACGGCACAGTTTAAGCAACTGACTGAGGAACTCAAAGAACTTGACTTACAACACGCCATCCATCTTAAAGAATCAGCTCCCCTTCCAGTTATCAAGCCTGTCGAAATTGAAACGGATGATGAGGGTTCATTCAAAGATGCTTTTGCGCCATCATCTGACTTTGTGGGTCAAAGTGTTGATGAGGATATTCCTTTAGAAGTGCCTATCGAAGTAAAGTCATCATTATGGCAACGCTGGCGCGAGAAAATCGGCCGAACGCCCAGTCAAGAATATCAGCCTACGCCGGAAGAAACCGCCGACACCATCGGCAAAACCTTACCGTTACTGCGATTGCGTGCTGCATTATTGCCATTTCTGATCCTGCCGCTGCTCTACCTCACACTGGCGGAGACGTTGCCGTTACCGCTATCAGAGGACATCACATTACGACTGGGGTTGTTTTTCCGCCCGTATCGATTTTATGGCTTCACAGCCGCCATGCATTTGGCGGTCATGGCATTATGCTATGACGTCATCGCCGATGGCATCCGGCAACTGATTACCTTGCGCCTTAGACGCTCGTTCGCAGTAACCGTCGCCAACTTGGCATCGTTAGCGTTTATTTATCAGATATTTCTCACGCCTGCCGCACAATTGCCTTACCGTGAGCTTAGGTTTGTGCCTCTCAACATCATCGCCGCCTTATCACTCATGTTCAGCTTATGGGCACGGCTCAGTGAAGCAACCGCACGGCATCAAACGCTCAAGGTCGCGGCATCCATCGAAAAACCTATTGTTCTATTCCGCAAAGAGGCCGGCTACGAACGCCATGCCATCTTCGGGCGTATTACAGGCAATCATGATGATTTTGTACAACAGATCGAAAGTCGCGACCAAGCTGCCGTCGTGGATAGCAAATTGGTTCCGATTTTATCTGTCTTGGCAGTGCTTTTCGCGCTGATTGCAGCTATCAGCAACGAAACACCTTACCTCTTTTTGTGGTGGTACTCCATCCTTACGCTGGCTGTCGCGCCATTTACTATCGGATTGAGCTTTGCTTTACCCTATCGCCGCGTAGTGCGACATTTGGCGCGCTTCCGCGCTTGTATCGCGGGATGGCCGGGCGTCGCGGCACTCGCCGGCGACGGCGTGTCTGCCTTGCGTGACGCCGACTTGTTTCCGCCGGGGCGTGTAAAAATTACCGGTATGGTGCCGTTCAATGACCACTCTCCCGCCCGTGCCATCACTTACACTGCCAGCATTTTACGTGTCAGTGAATGCAACTTATCCATCTTGACCGATGAGTTGATTCGCGATATGAAAATGGGCGATGTTATTCAATCTGTCAGCCAATTTGAGTTTCATGAGGAAGGCGGCTTTTCCGGCGAGATTGGTAGCGACCGCATTTTGGTAGGCTCCGGCTCATTTATGCGGCGCATGGGCGTGTCACTGCCAAAAAAACTGCCGTCACGCACAGCCATTTATACTGCTATCAACATGAGCTTGGCATGTTCATTCCCGTTAGAATATACCACCAGCAAAGACGTGCGTCGCTCTGTGCGCAAACTCTTGCGTTACAATGTCCCGCCTGTACTTGTCTGCCGCGATTTCAACATTACGCCACGGTTGCTCAACCAGGTTATGAGCGGCTTAGGTGATCATGTAGACATCCCCCCCACCGAGCAGCGGCTGGCACTTTCGTCACCTGAGCATCCACTCAACATCAAGCTGGCAGCACTCATTGAGCGCGACAGCATTGCCACGTATACCGAGTGTATCGTATCCGGCATCAAACTCCGTTCGGCAACACGCTTCAACTTGCTGTTCCATCTACTCTGCTCTGTCGGCGGACTGCTGTTGTTCTTTTACTTTGCCTTTATCAATAGCCCTCAATCGCTTTTGCCACACATTATTCTGCTCTTCTTCGGCATTTTTCTCGTGCCGGTTTGGTTGGCATCTCGGATTGTAACGTGGCATTGACGGCTCACAAACGGAAAATAAGGGCATAATAATAAAAGCTCAACGTGAAAAATCCCCATAACTATCTTTCCCTGCTGTTACAGTTTGACCAAGAAACCGAACATGGCGAAGTTGTCATCATAATCTACGATTTATCTCGACTTTTAGCCAACAGTGCACAAGAAAACCCAAACACAACTGCTGCTGCAATGCCTGCGGCAGTTGCTGTTATGCCGCCTGTAAACGCACCAAACACCCCGTCAGTTGCCACGCCGCGCCGAACGCCTTCGGCTAACGCATAGCCAAAACCTGTCAATGGTACGGTTGCACCTGCGCCCGCCCATTCTACAAGCGGCGCATATATGCCAACCGCAGTCAATATCACACCTGTTACGACATAAATCACCAATAGTCGTGCCGGTGTCAACTTTGTTTTATCCAGGATGATTTGCCCAATGGCGCATAGCAAGCCGCCAATAATAAATGCTTTCACAAAGTCCATATTACACCTCAATGCACACGATGTGACAAATTCCGGGAATGCTTTCCCCTTGCATGACGCTCAATGGTGACAGCAATGCACCGGTGCCGCAGAAAAGGATCTTCTTCCACACTTTGGCGCGCATACGCTCCAACACATGTCCACACAACACAACGGCACTGCATCCGCAGCCCGATCCGCCGGCATGCACGTCTTGGGTGTTGATATCATAAATCATCGCACCGCAGTCTTGCAAACGGTCACCGAGGTCATAGCCGTCTGTTTTGAGCAAATCTTCAAGAATTGATTTACCCACTATGCCCAAATCACCCGTTAAAATCAGGTCATAATCACTCGGTTTGGTATCGGTGTCTTGCCAAAAGGCAATGATACTCTCATATGCTGCAGGTGCCATCGCGCCACCCATATGTCCGGCATCAGTGATGCCGCAATCGACGATTTTGCCGATTAACGCTTGGCTTATGCGCGGCAAATTCTCGGCAGTTTGCGCACTGATAACACAACCGCCCGCACCTGTGACCGTCCACTGTGCCGTAGGTAAACGCTGTCCGCCGTACTCCAACGGCATGCGATACTGCCGCTCTGCTGTGCAGAAGTGCGACGATGTCATGGCCACGGCATTCTGCGCATACTGCCCGTCAACTGCCATGGACGCAACAAGCAACCCCTCTGCCATCGTTGAACACGCGCCATACAACCCCAAAAACGGCAAACTGCTCTCACGCAGGCCAAAGCTCGATCCCACACATTGGTCAAGCAAATCGCCTGCACATATAAGGTCGATGTTTTCCAGGGTTAATTTCGATTTATTGCATAAATACTGCAGCGTATCCTTTTGCATACGCGCTTCGGATTTCTCCCATGTTTTTTCACCAAATGTCGTATCATCCGATGCGTAATCAAATGTATGCCCCAATGGCCCTGCGCTTTCGCGCTTACCGACCATGCAAGCACTGGCCGTGATTGTCGGCTTGGATGGAAATGTGATTGTTTGTCTTCCGATTTGTTTACTCATAGGGGTATTTTAATCGTTTTAGTGGAAAATATACCATCCCCAGCGCAAATACCGCTGCATTTGCAGCAAATCCCGCCGCAATGCTCAACGGCGCGTCACCCAACCACAGTGTTACAGTCACTCCGCAGATCGCTGCTACAAACAGTATCGACTGGCGGGCACGTTTGCCCGCCAAGGCCGCGATTAGTGGTGCCAGCACAACAGGTGCCCAAAAACGGTATGAGAACAGGAGCAATTGAAATACTCCGCGTCCTTGCAACGCAATGGTCATGGCAGTTAACCCGGTGACAACGTTAATGCCGCGCGTCAAATTTAACTGCGCCTTGTCTGACAATTTGACAAGCGGCAAAATCACATCATTGGATAACCCAACAGTCGCCGACGTCAAAATCGTATCCGCCGCACTCATCACAACAGCCAGCATTGCCGAAATGACAACACCGCGTAAAATAACCGGCATAACATTCAAAATCAACGCCGGCATTGCCATCGGAGCAGCAATTTGGCTGTCAAGCACAAATACAATCAGCCCTACCCCCCCCGTCATGATGAAAAACGGCACTGACAGATATGCTGTCGCCATTGTGGCCTTGCGCAAAGTATCGCGCTCACGCCCAACAAACATACGTTGAACGTATGACGGAATCAACGCTTCGCCCACCATAAGCGACACAAATAGTCCCGCGAACGCCATCCAGTCGCCTGTTGGTGCAATGCGCAAGTATTGCGGCGGTAGAGATTGTGCCAACGCCCCTACCCCGCCGACTGCCGATAGCCCGAACAGCACAAGCAACGGAATGCCCACCATCAGTACAATGAATTGAATACGGTCAATGGCAATAATCGAGGCGATACCGCCAGTTGTTGAATAGAGCAACACTATCGAAAAACCAAGCAAAATACCTACTCCATAGGGAATACTTAGCAACTGTCGAAAAATATGACCCACCGCCGCGATTTGTACCGCCAAAATACCGGAAGCAAAAAAGAACGAACATAATCCGGTCAAAACCCGCGCCTGCTTTCCATAGGCACGCCCCATGATGTCTCCGGGTGATGTACATTGCGACAAATCGCGTACACGCGGCAATAAGTAACGCGCAATGAGCCATTGTCCAACTGAAAAGCCCATCAGCGCCGCAATATTACCAATGCCGCTTGTGAATGTCTCCGCGGCATTTCCATTAGAGAATCCGCCGCCGATAAACGACGACGACAGCGTCGCCACCATCGTAAACATACCATAGGTCTTGCCAGAAACGTTAAATTGGTGTACACTCTTAACGTGACGACCTGCCCATAACCCTACGAATAAAATCATCAGCATGTATGCCGCGACAACGGCAATATCAATGGTTTGCACAATTTCACCTCATCATTTAGGAGCTAGTTATGAGAAAATTTATAAAGAAATTTTTTAGTGAATTTACGGAATTCGCTCTGCGAGGCAATGTCATGAACCTCGCCGTTGGTGTCATTATCGGCGTGGCATTTCAAGGCGTTGTCACCTCACTGACCGATAATATTTTGTCGCCTATCATCGGATTATTTATCCGCAGAAACTTGGATTTCCTGACCGTAACCATCTGGAATGCCACATTGTATTACGGCGCATTTCTCACGACTGTCATGAATTTTTTCATTATGGCGTTCGTCGTATTTCTCATCGTTCGCGGCATGAACAGAGTCTGCTGTATTGGGAAAAAGCCGGAAGATGAGCCCGCAACCGAACGCACTTGCCCATTCTGCATGAGTGGGGTACATAAAGAAGCCACTCGCTGCCACTCATGCACATCCATATTAGACAATGCTGACACGCCATGAACACACCTTGTATCGAAATTCTCAATCATTTGAATGCCGCCGGTTACGAAAGCTATTTTGTTGGCGGCTGTGTGCGCGATCTGGCGCTCAATCGTACACCGCATGACTATGACATTGCTACACAAGCCACGCCCGAGCAAGTCAAGCAAGTGTTTAGTGATTCGCACGTCGTTGATACAGGCATTCGCTATGGGACAGTGACGATACGACATGAACATATCCCTATTGAAATTACAACGTTCCGCGCCGATGGCGCATACTCCGATGGCCGCCGTCCCGATGCCGTTTTCTTCGGACAATCTATCGAAATTGATCTAGCCCGTCGCGATTTCACTGTTAATGCCATGGCGTGGAATCCCGAGCGCGGGCTTTTCGACCCTTTTGGCGGCGCAGCCGACTGCCAAACTAAGATTATTCGTTGTGTTGGCGAGCCGGTGCAACGGTTTTCCGAGGATGCCTTGCGTATTTTGCGGGCATTACGTTTTGCCTGTCAGCTTGGATTTTCCATTGAATCACATACACAAGCTGCTATGTACGAATGTGCTGAATCCTTGCGACACATTGCTTCTGAGCGAATTACCGCTGAAGTCAGCGCAATGCTGATGAGCTGCTCTTTGCGTCCAATGTTTAATAATCAAGCACTGTTCGCCGCTCTTGCGCCGCAATGGTCAGCACTTAGCAGCGAAGGTTGGCGCACGCTTTGTCAAGCCATTGAACGGTCTGACGATGTCATTGTACGCATTGCAATGCTGTGCCATAATGGATTCCCTAAACGCTTGCGGTTAGATAATCGCACGATTTCTCGCATCAAGGCAATGCACCGCCAAATTGATTTACCAAGCGAGCCACACGCAATGGCTCATATCATTGCGGTATACGGCGTTGACGCTATCCGCGACTTGTTGACATATCGTCAGGCTTTTGATGAAACAGCGCCGGTTGACATTTTCGATAACGTTCTCGCCACATTCTCTTGCCTGAATTTGAAGCAGCTGGCAGTCAACGGCAACGACCTTTTAGATATTGCACAGGGTGCACAAATCGGCAAGCTATTGCAAACATTGTTGCAAGCAGTCATTGACAAGGAAGTGGAAAACGAGCGGAAAGCGCTATTGCAATTCGCTAGGGACTTCTATAGGCGGCAGTTCTAACGGATCAAATGCCTGCATAACACCTATACGTTCTAAACACTCTGCCCTCAATCGCCCAAATAATGCGTCATCACGCAAGAAAAACTCAATTTCAACCTGCAAAATCTCGGCATCACGGCTGCGTTGCGCCAGTTGTTCCATCAAGTGCCGCTCCAATGCCGCCTCTGCAATATCTTTGTTCATAACATATTCAAACGGCTCAAACTCTAAGTACGCTTCACGAATCATTATCAATGGTAGTGTTACGCCCGGCGGAACTGAGAGTTTTCGTTCTTCTCGCTGTTTATCATAATGTTC
Organism: Oscillospiraceae bacterium; assembly: GCA_009780275.1. Classification (NCBI taxonomy): domain Bacteria; kingdom Bacillati; phylum Bacillota; class Clostridia; order Eubacteriales; family Oscillospiraceae; species Oscillospiraceae bacterium. Next base: position 19,103 of record WRAI01000017.1, read on the forward strand.
GAATGGAACACTCCGCCCAGCCGATAGCCGTGTCAGCCAATTGCCGACTTGCAGCGTATATCGCATGCGTGACCGTCCCGTGTATTCTTTCCCCAGTGAATACAACGGCACAACACCCTCAATCTCATGCCATGTCCGCGCATAAACTTCACCCATTGCGTGCATAATACGCAACGTTCCATGCTCAGTAGCCGCTGCGCCGCTGATAAGAATATCGCCGGCATTGACGGTATCTCCCACTTCACGCAAATTCAATCCGTTATACACACGCATCGACACAATGACACCCGGCTTCCGTGCCACGATATGGCATGGTGTCGATGTCTCCAGCCGCGGTTCACCCATCACACGTTCACGCACTTCAACAATGGCGCGGCTGCCTCGTATGTTAATGCCCAACCAACTCAATTCTTCAATGCGCAGCATCATCTCATCGCGCACATCTCTTGACCGAATGCGATTGGTCGGGGTACCGATCCCGATGCCAATATCCTGCAAGTGCATGAGGATTTTTTCACGCGGTAATTCATCATAGCCTATAACTTCAATATCCCATACAAACTGTGCCATAATGAAAACGGCTGCTATAAATATCCCCAATCCAATAATCATCCCCAACCGTTGGCGCAGTTGGCGCCATACATACGGCGCACCCATTTGTCCTACATGTTTGACAGAAAATCCTGCCTGCTCGCCCAGTTTGACCAGTTTACGGCATGATGCAAAATGTGCACTGACGCACATTTCAGTAGTATCAACACGTTCCAACTGCCATAGTGCTACACGATGCTCGGCACAAATGTTCAAAAATCGCTCGGGATTGCTGCCGAGAATCGCAAATCGCACAATACCGCGCCCGTAATTGATCGCTCTTTGCATAATGTTTATTACCTCCGATTAGCAAGAGAGCCCTTGCTTTACGTTTCGAATTCAATGGCAACAATGCCGCCCTCAACCATTAAATCCTCAATATTCATAGCCTTAATGGTCAACCCATGTCCGCGCACACGCACAATGGTTTTGCCGCAATTGATGGCAACTTCGTTGTTCTCATACATCAGCAACCCCTTGTGATTGCTGATATAAAATTGCTGATTGCCTACCATTTCCATGCGCGGCACGCCAGCCACGGTATCGGCCGGCAAATCCATCATATCTGCGGCGCGTTCAAGCAGCGTCTTTTTATTTGGTTGCTTTGGCATTATCTCACCTCAAAATTGTCCATGTCCATCCATATGTGTCTTGTCGCTCAGTCATGCCTTAGATAATATCTAAGTGGCGCTCGTTGGAACGGCGTTGATGGTACGACCTCACTTTAGCCTAAAAACGATACCACTAAACAAAAAACGACTGCACTGTTGAAGTGTGGTCGTTTTTTTGTTGCAATGCCATCGTTGATTTGAAATTCGTGTACGGGGTGGTATTCGATTGCTGAAACCGTTGCAATCAATCCTAGAAGAGTAATTGACCATCGTCATTGAGTTCGTCCGTATCTTGAATTAAATCAGAGTCATCAGCGTTATACTTAAAATTTGTGTATTGGCTATAATCGAAATCAACAGGCAATATTTTTTTTGCAAATCTATATATTTCGGTATTGTTTCCATGTGCACGCCATCTCTGATTGAGCTGACAATTAGTGTTTATTTTTTCTATCAGTTGTATGAATTGCTCAGCAGTATATAATTCTAGATATGGCTCTATTAAATTTTCAAAGCACTTGTCTGCGCCATCGTATGATTGACGATTTCCAAACAAGTTAATGTAATATGTAATGAATAATGAAATGTCTTTCCCCAAAAATTCTATTGCTTTTTTTCGAGAAATTTAATAGCATTATAGTGTAACTTCTCACTTGGCATTTTATCTAAATGTTCCTCAATACTCTCAGATAAAAAGTGCGCAACAATATTAAATTTTTCATTACTATTAGCCTTTGCTTGTAACAGTGTAGTGGCAGACTCACTCAACCGACAGTATATCTCTGGGAAAGCGCATATAAACAAACATATGTCATCTATTAGAGCGGGATTGATATTGCTGTATACTGGTTTATTCTCGCCTATATCAGACAATAAATCAGCAGTATATCTCTTCATTACTACCGTAAGGCAATGGCTGTTAATTTTTCTATTATTATCACAGTCTTCATTTTCTAGACAAAATGTCATTTTCCATATGGCACTAAAAACCTTTTTTATCATATTTTGGCTCATGTGCCTTAGATACACCGAGGCCATATATTTCTCAAAATTGGCAAGGTCATTTATGAACACATCTTTATTGCTTGCGATGTCAGTCAATATTTTGTCAGTAATCGTTCTTATGAAAATTGGTGGTTTCGTAAGAATCCCATCTAACATATTTGAGATACACGAAGCAACCGTATCTCTATTTGGTGTATAAAGCTCACGGTCATGGTCTAATGCAGGGTGAGCCGCAAGATGCCGTATGCTCCTTAAGTACTCCAAATTTTTATGCGTGACAACATCAAAAAAATCATTTGCTCTGCCAATTTTTTCTATCAGTTGACTTTCCCACTCAGCAGACTTAGGATTTCTTTTCTGAAGTTCCTCGATAGCTGATAATATATCAGCTGCTTGCTTTTCCCCATATACATTTTTTAGCTCGTCCAGTTTGTAAACAATATCTGTAATCACCACCGAATAAAGAACGACAATAGCCGCTCGATAGTTTCCATTGTAATATGAACTTGCGACCTCCTGAAAATACGTTTTTGTTTTTCCGTGATAGATGTTGTCAGTTTGTGCATTAAAATCCATATTTAACCCCTTAAATAAGCACCACCGTGTACTCTTGTTTGTCATGCGTTATACGTTAGTATATCACTCCTTACGCCACTACTCAAATAATTATACAATATTTCGTCAATATTCGCAAGAAAAAATGCTCACCGTTACATATGAAGTGCGGTGGTTTTTCTTTGATAAGGCTACACTAGTCATTAAAACAAAAACGACCACACCGAAAAGCGCAGTCGTTCCTTTGCAAGGTTAGCCTGTTTGTTTTGATGTAATCGTGTAAGCCGCAATTTCCAATCGTTGAAACCGTTGCAATCACAGGATTTTTGAGCCTAATGGCGGGGCTTGCTCCTCCAAATCCGAACACTCGATTTCATCGAGCGTGATGGTGCGTGTGCCATCTTTACAGTTGTATAATAGCACAAGTTTATCGTCCTGTAAATAGACAGAATTAACAAATATCTCAACAATCCGCTTGCGATAAACCGGGTCATCCACATCGCCGTCTTTGAATTGGCTAATCCAATACACAATCTGCTCTTTGCTCAACGGCGGCTTGGTGATACTCTCTTGCGCGATAGCGATTTCGAGGTCGATTTTCTTGTTTTCCAAATCGTCAAGCCGTTGCTTTGTCGAGGCGGTGATAATGCCCTGTTGAATGGCATCGAGCATATTGACAATGCTTTTCTCAACCTCTTTGAGCTGTTTTTGAAGGTGAGGAATAACCGTATTTTCCTTGCCGTACAAGGCTACGATTGACGTTGCCGCTTGCGCTATCATTTTGTCATTCAGCACAAGCTCTTTCGTTTTGGCAACAACAAGCCGCTCTATCCAATCCTTGCGAACCGCTTTCTTTTCGCATGACTTTTTATAAATCGCGTTGCCGCATTTGTAGTAGTGATACGCCTTTTTCGTCTTGCTCGTGCCGCTTGTTCCCACCATGAAAACGCCATCCGTGCCGCAGAATAATTTAGTCGTGAGGATAAATTCATCGGGTGCTTTTGCCGCTGCCGGAGCGTGTTTGTTCTTCGCCATTCGAGCCTGTACTCTATCGAAAATGTCTTGCGGCACAATGGCGGGCATACCGTCCGGCGTTATGGTATCGCCGTATTTATATTCACCGATATATCGCCGATTTTTCAATAAATTATGCAAGCTGCTCTTGTTGGTATATTTGTATTTTGTGTTGGCAAAAACGCCGCGATTGTTCATGTTTTCGCTGATTTCGTTGACGGTTTGACCGTCTGCGTAGCGTGTAAATATTTCAAGGACAATGGGTGCGGTGAGCGGGTCGATTTCGTAAAATCGCTCGGCATTGACCTTGTAGCCGAACGGTATCATGCCGCCGTTTGCTTTGCACTTCAAGGCGTTTTCTTTTTGTCCTCGCTTGACTTTGACGGACAACTCCGCCGAATAATATTCCGCCATGCCCTCCAAAATTGATTCGAGAATAATGCCCTCCGGGCCTTCGCTGATATTCTCTTTGGCTGATACGACTTTGACATTATTTCGCCGTAAAATGGCACGATATGTTGCGCTGTCGATACGGTTTCGGGCGAAACGGTCTAACTTCCAAACGAGGACTACCTCGAATTGCTTTTGCGAGCTGTCGGCAATCATGCGTTGAAATTCGGGGCGATTGTCTGCCGTTGCCGTCAAAGCACGGTCAAGATATGTGCCAACAATGGTGAGATTTTGCCGTTCGGCGTATTCTTTGCATTCGCGAAGCTGCCCCTCGATGGACTCCTCACGCTGATTGTCGCTTGAATATCGGGCATAAATGACGGCTTTCATGGCGTGTCCTCCCTCGCAAAATATGACTTTATTTTACCACATTCGCGGGGGCGGCGTCAATGTTTTGTGGGATAATTTTCAAAAGGTATCATTTTGATTAAACCCCATTGCAAGGACTGTCCGAAACGGACACCCCATTTGACGGGCTAACTTCAAGTTAGGGCGTGAGTGGAATCAAAGTCCGCTCATCAAGCGGCTAAGTCCAACTTAGGCAGCAGGACACCCTATGTAACGAATCGTTCAATAGGGGTATGACTGTGTGAAACGTACAGTCATACCCCACAAGGGCGCCCCAAAACAGGGCGGCCTTGGTTGAGTGCGGACGATGTGGGACGCACTCAAAACCAACAGGATAGAGTAACGAAACGTTACTCTATCCTGTTGGTGCGTCGGGGTTTCCAAAGGGGCGGCAAGCGCCCTTTGGCACACGATTTTGCTTGCAAAGTCTAGTGTGTTATGCCTGCCCTCCGACTGACGGGCAAACTCGCGTGTTGCCGGAAGGCAACAGCGGATTTGAGCGGCAGGAAAACGAGGCGGCGTTTCGAGCGTGGACGCTGGCTTTTGCCGTAGGCAAAGGGCAGCGGACAGCGAGAAATGACGGCGTGTTTTCATAAGGAGGGTGGGGCATATCGTACCCTGTTGGTGTTGTGAAATGGTGCAAAATGTGCTTATTCACGGCGTAGGTCGGCGGTTAGTGGTTAGCGGTGGAAATGCTTATTTTGAACCTAACTTGCCGTCACTAAATCGGCAATATACTGTTTAATAATCAGCACTATCTTCTTCGCTTGTTCAATTTCTTCATTATTTGGATTATAAACTCTGACTCCTACGCACCTGCATACATCATTGAGCGTTTTGCCTAATATCGTAATGCTGTCAAGTCCTTTGCATTCCCTTTTGATACAATTCGAGTTAGGTGATGGCGCAGTATGAATATTGTCCCATACAAATTGTTTCAAACTATTATCTGTTATGTATTGGTCGTAATTCACAAACCATTTTTCTTTATTTGTGAAATGCCCAAATGAAATATTCCAATTCTGTTCGGTGTCATCTAATCGTATATGACAAACGGATTTCCCTTTGTGTTTAACCACCCAAGTACCGCCTGCTTTTGTATCTCTTGGGGTTAGTCTTATGCTCGCAAGATAATCATTGAATTTTATCAAGCCATCTATTTGTTCATTGTCAATAACGCCAATAGCGGCATCTACGATTGTAATTTTAGCTGACATATTATTCACCCACTTTCGTACACGCTATGAAATACCCGGTTTTATCTTTATCAATGCTCCCATCATCGCCCCTTGCATTATAATCCGCAAACACATCGCCACCCCACGACCATGACGCGTCGTTGTATTCGTTCGACTCTCTGAGAATGTCTTTTATTTGACCTTCAACAAAGCCGCCCCAACCTTTGGCGATATAGCCCTCGGGCATATCAAAGTAATCCATGCCGTTAGGCACAGGTGTATCTGCTTTCATAAACTTGCCAATCATATATCCGATTAGTTGACTTCTATCATCGTATCTATCCCACATATAAATTGCCCCGGCGTATGGCATATCGGGAGCAATGTAGTTAGTCATTTCGTCAAGGGTTGAATAGACCCATTTTTTAGCCACCCACAACTGCCCTTGTACATGGGCAGGCTCAAAATGCGGGTTGCTCCAATCGTTGCGTACATAAACTGATTTGCCGATAAAGCGATATGCAGGACTTTTCACAATTTCAAAACGCTCTAATATGTGCGGCGAGTTTTCTTCCTTACTCTCGACCGCAACACTTGTCAACTGCTCATCTATCACATCAGATGTATCAAGCAAATTAGCAATATCGGGGCTATCTTGTGCCAACGATGTTTCAATTTCCACCGCTTTATCAAATAGCATTTTCACATCTGCTTCGTTATGAAAATCGACTTGTCGAAGTTGTCGAATAAATTCCAGTACAATTTCTTTCAACTCGTGCAGGTGCGCTACTTCGCTGTCAATGTCGTCCACTTTTCTGTCCAACACAGAAAGCACGGCATCAGAATTGTTTGCCGCAAATATTTTTCCGATATCGGCAATCGAAATGTTCATTTTCCGTAAGATAAGAATTTGTTTTAAGCGTGTGAGTGCTACTTGGTCATAGAGCCGATAGCCCGAATTTTCGTCACGGGAGCTTGCGATTAGCCCCATTTTTTCGTAGTAGTGTAATGTACGTGCGGTTACATCGTAGCGATTGGTGACCTCGTTGATTTTTGTTAATTGGCTCATAGTATTTCTCCTTGTATTTTTCGCGGTAACAAGGTTAGTATAAAGCCTTACCTAAGGTAAGAGTCAAGCCTTTTTCAAAAAATCTTTATAAAAAATCCGCACGCGGATTTTACCCTTGAATGCGGAAAATATAAACTTCCGCTGTTAAATTGAACCACCATCGGCGTGGTCGATTTTGCTTATACTACACGAACATACACCAACAAACACCAAACTTGTCTCTTAGCATAAAGCATAATGGGCTGTAAAAATTTTCGCCCAACGGCTGATTAATTTCAGCCCCATCACGTAATACTTCATACGCTTTCTTGACTTTTTCTTCATTGCCGCCCCCCATGTGAAGGCAGAACTGCATATTGGTTCCAAAGGTTGCATCTACACTTTCGGATAATGCTAATACTTGTCCAAAAATATCAAGTTCAGCGTGCATATAACTTCCGTCTTCATTTTCGTGAACGCCCTTAATTTTTGCGTCAAATGCCAGTTGATATAGTTCAACTGCTTTTACGCTATCTTTAACATACACTTGAAACATTGACCTATGCATTTTGCATTTCTCCTGTTCACAAAATATAAACTTCACGCACAAGTCAGCATGTATATGCGTGATGTAGATAATGTCGCTACCCACGACATGAGTATACCATATAACCTTGCCATTGTCCAGTTGAAAATAAATTTGACAAAACGGGAACATTTCACCTATACTTATGTCGTATATATGTGTAAGTTGATTTTTGAAAGGAGGTGAACCCCCATGTCTGCCCAGTATAACATACCCCGCAATCACCCACTGCGCCTGCTCCCGATGGTTTATATCCTGCCGTCGGAAATGCTCGTGCAATACCCGACACTTCTCAAATTCCCGCGAGGGCTAGGCGGCATACAAGCAAGCGAGGAACACCTTGCTACCCTCGAAAGCGATGCTTTTCTCGATGAAGTGATGAGGGCAACAGCACGGTTAGTTTTCCCGCATTTCGGCTTGAAAGGTTGGATTGAGCAGTACAGCGGATATTCCCCGGCATGGATATTCGCGTATTACATTCAAGTTTGGGCGAAAGCATTTGAGGACGAAACGGATTTCGGCTTGCAATATTTATTTAACTTGCGCCGACATGAAGAAGTGCCGTTTTTCAATCCCGAATATGTCAATGAAGCCATGCTCCGTGCTGTCAAGCGTGTGATTGCCGAGCAAAACTGGCAGCCAATTTTGGACGTGATGCGTGAAATGCCTTGTCATGAAGATTTCGAGCCGTGGAGAAACAGCCAACCCCGTATTGATTTTCTCCGCAAATGGTATCACTCGCGGGCAAGCACCAAAATGATTTCACTTGAAGCAAGCATGGCAAACGCCAACCACGCAATCCACGACATGGCGGCAAGCGATGCCGACTTTGTCGAAAATGTCCTTTCCGAGGACTACATCGAGCAATTCAAGGCGCGATTATCGCCCAAAGATTCACGCATTTTGGAACTGCGAATGGCAGGCTACACCGCCGAGAAAATCGCACGAGAATTAGGTTATAAAAACCACAGCGGCGTATTGAAGCGTATACGCACCATCGCCGCCGCCTACGAAAAATACGAGGACGAAAACACAGAAATCATTACATAGCAGCAAAGAAAATTCCGCCGCCACTTTGAAAGGAAGTGGCGGCTTTTTGTTGTGCCAAAATCAAAAATCAGGAGGTTTTCACCATTCCACAGTACGCAATCATGAGATTTAGCAAGCAAAAGGGCGGCGCGGGCGCGCTCGAAGCCCATCACGAACGCAAAAAAGAAAAGTACGCCAGCAACCCCGACATTGACCCCAGCCGCAAGCACCGCAATTTCCACATCATCGAACCGACAACGACCAACAAACGCGAGAGCGACAACAGAATTGCCACCGCACAATGTAAAATCCGCAAGGATAGTATCCGCTTTGTGGACACACTCGTCACCGCCAGCCCCGACTTTTTCAAGGGGAAGAAACGCAACGAAATCAAAGAATTTTTCACTACCGCCGTTGACTTTCTCGCACAGAAAATCGGCAAGGAAAACATTTTCGCCGCCATCGTTCACATGGACGAAAAAACGCCGCATTTGCATCTTTGCTTTACACCCATCACGCCCGATGGGCGATTATCCGCGAAAGAAATCATTGGCAATCGGACGCAGTTGTCAAAATGGCAAGATGATTTTTTTGCACACATGGTGCAGAAATTTCCCGACCTCGAACGCGGCGAACCCGCCAGTATTACTGGGCGGCAACACATCCCGATGCGTGTTTTCAAGCAAGCTGTCAATCTCGAAAAACAGGCAGCGAAGATTGTCGCCACGCTTGCCGAGATAACGCCGTTTAACGCCGGCAAGAAAAAAGATGAGTTGCTCGGACAGCTCCACAAATTCATGCCAAATTGGTAGCAATTCGAGGGGCAAGTCAAGAAATATCGCCGCACGATTGACTTTCTCGCTGAACAAAATGCCGAATTAAAGCAGGAAGTGAAAGACAGCAAGTTGACTATGACGGAAAAGATGGATTATTTCACGGTAAAACACCATTACGAGCAAGCGAAACAGATTTTGCGACTTATTCCCGAAGATGTTCGCAAAGAAGCCGCCGACAAAGTATTCCGACCACAGAAATCAAAAACAAAACAATTAGAGCGATAATGGAGGGCATTTTTAATATATGACAGAAACGCACACACCCAAAATTGAATATTCACAAGAGCAAATCGACGCGCTGGCACGATGCTTTTTACCCGCAATTCAAGCATTTTATGAGTGCGAGGAAAATCAACGCAAGTTCGAGGAATGGAAAGCAAGGCAGGACGAGCAATTAGCGGCGTGACTTCGTAAGTTGTAAGGTTAGGGCGGTGCGTCACACTTTGTGACACACCGCCCTTTTTCTGTTTACTCCAACGATACAACAAACCCGAACACTTCACCTACAAAGAACGGTTGAGTGTTCGGATTTGTTCCAAATGGCGGAGAGAGGGGGATTCGAACCCCCGGTAAGTTTTACCCTACACAGCATTTCCAATGCTGCACCTTCGACCTCTCGGACATCTCTCCATATCGCAATACCTTAATGACACGATTTTTATTATAGCAAATACTCAAACAAAATGCAAGGGGCGATATAGGTATATCGCCCCTTATTCGCTTGGATAGTTTATGGCATTTCTTCTGCCACCGGCTCATCTTCAACCTGCACCGCCATCGGTGGCCCAAGCGTTACATCTAAACGAATCTCATTGCGGTCACGTACAATGGTCAAGCGTACAACATCTCCTACCGTGAACTGTCGCAATGCGCGCACCAAGTCATCAGTGTTGCTGATTGCAATGTCATTTATCGCAATAATCAAGTCTTCTTCGCGTACGCCAGCCTGATACGCTGCACCGTCTTCAACAACCATATACACGCCTGCACCCTCGATAGGGATCTGCCGGCTGCCGCGCACTTCAAAGAAGTTGGTTGCCGTGATATTCAATGCAGCGCGTGTTGTCACCACGCCATTGGCGATGATATCGACAATCAACGGCTGCGCGTCATCAATCGGTATGGCAAACCCCAAACCCTCTACGCCTTCCCGCACGCTTTTAGCATTAATGACACCGACAACTTGCCCATATACATTAAGCAAAGGCCCGCCGGAATTACCCGGGCTGATTGCTGCATTCGTTTGCAACAAATTCATAGAAATAGCATTGCCGTGGTCACCTTCGATAAGAATTTCACGTTCCAATGCACTAATCATGCCATCGGTAAATGTATTTGCCAGTTCGCCGAGCGGGTTACCAATAGTGTAGACAGTCTCCCCTACGCGCAGCATGCTTGATGCGCCAAACTCCAAATAAAACAGGTCTTCACCATCAATTTTCAGCACAGCAAGGTCGCTCAACTCGTCACTGCCGACAACTGTTGCTTCATAGCGTATGCCATTATATAACATAACTGTAACTTTTTGGTAACCAAAGACAACATGATGGTTAGTCACGATGTACCCGTCTGCAGTAATGATAAAACCAGACCCGGCCGATTGCCGCGTAACAGACTGTCCGAGAGCGTTTTGTCCTGCCACCTCTACTGTAATGGCAACAACGCCTTGGTTGCATTTCTCAAAAACCTCAACCGCACTCAACTGATCACCCGTAGGCAAGTTTAGTGGGAAATCACGATCCCCGGCGTTTTCATTATCTCGGTTCGGTGCAGCGTGAGCGGGATTTTCAACATTTTGCGTCCCACCGGATCGCTGCGGCGCGGTGTTCTGATCCAAATTTACGCCAATCATTACACCGGCAACGCCAGTGATAAATGTACCAAACACCAAAAGCAGCACAAGCAAAGTAGTCAAGCCGTTTCGCTTTCGCTTGGGTGCCAACGATGGTGTGATTTGCGGCGACGGCATGTGTATCGGCTGCGGCGCAACCGCTCTTGTCTTTTCATAAAAATTGTTAAACTTTTGCCCGGTCTCTTCTTGTGTGACAACAATGTCATCTTGTTCGTAATTCATATTTCACCTCGTGCAGCGTTTTATCCGCTCTTTTTATGTGCTTTTACATCTACATTTTAACCTAAAAATATGAGAAAATTATGAACCGCGCTTGATGTTTTTTATTCAAGAAAAACAATTTCGCTGTTACTAACTTTGAAATACCCTATATCAGAGACCCAACTGCTCCCGAAACCACCCTCAAAATCCTCAAAATGTTCCATAAATCCCGCATGAAATACGCCATTTCCTCGATAATTGACAGAAATATCATACAGCGCAAAAGGTTCCGATCTAAAAATTTCTTCTCTCGTGTCAAGGTCAAAAATGCCGATATATGATAGGCGCTCGCCGCTTTGTCCCTGTCTTGAAAAAGAGTACAACAAATATACACTACCATTTTGTCTGAGCACAAAAATGCCTTGCACAATGCCCCATCCGCCAACACCTTGAGCGATATTCATGTAGTAATCCCGACCATTGACAACAATTGTTGTATCAAAGGTATATCTATTTTTCCATACACGGACAGGGAAGTCGCTTCTGCCCTTTGCTTCATCGTCTATGTGCCAAATACGGAGTTCTCGACTGATAGCACGCTCAGAAAAATCAAGCTCGCTAGCCTCAACAAGTGACATATCGCGCGTTACAAAAAATTCGGCGGCAATGCCTATGTCTTCGTCTCTGCAAATGCAAGAATAACTTGTTCTGATTCTGTATCTTCCTTCAGTGATATTTTCACAGAACATTCCGATATTATACGTATGTTTTGTGCGCCAACCAACATCTAAGGTGTACGCCGGCAAAATAAAGCCAACGCCATCCCTTTGGGTGAGGTCAACCCATCTTCCCCGGCTTGCATCGTATCGTTCCAGCACAAATGGCTCGCCAAACGTAATGTTATACTCGGTGTTATTCTCCCAAAATGCGAGAACCATTGTCGTTCCCTCTGCATAATATCTCAACTCGGTTGTCAATGTTACGCCGGTCTCCTCCAGCTGAGGCAATTTTTCGTCAGATGGGCTTCCTGTTTGGTGACGGCAAGCAGACAAAAAGAGCATTCCGGTCATCGCGATGACCAGCAGCAGCGCCGCTAATGAAGATTTTGCGTCTTTTGTCATAATTTCCTATCTCGCATAATGCTAAAATTCATATATCCTTTTCTGTCAATATACCACATGACAACAAAAAAAGCAAGCGGGCGCACGAAGTGCGCCCGCTACAATCTATCATACCCCGTGTGCGATACATTGCTTGCAGAAATCCGACCTACTCAGCAGCTCTCCTTTTCTTGGCTACTTTCATGGCGATAAAGAGCCCTGCCAGTACAACAACAACGGCCGGAACACCAATCAAATACGGAAGCAAGTTGCGTTCGGCGCGGACGCGGCGGAATTCGTCATTTAACCGATTGGTGGCTTCGACTGACTCGAAGGCAAACATATGCTCAAAGGCATTGGCACGCAGCCACTCATAGTCGGGGTATGCCAACGCAAAATTCTCGTCACTCAACTCAATATATTCCCGCGCAGCCGTGACAGGCGTGCTGTACCCGACATGGTTCATGTTGCGACCGGATACATCGGGACGGGTAAAAAAGTTGATAAATGCTTCGGCTGCCTCGGGGTGACGTGAGCTGGCCGGCACAACCATGGCGTTAACAAAGAAATTTACGCCTTCGTCCGGAATGGCAAACCGCAGTGACGGATTACTGTACTGCATATAGAAGAAACTGCCAACATACCACGGCGCGAGCCATGCTTCGCCCGCCGGCATGAGGGTATAGATTTCATCCATGACATACTGCAACACCAACGGTCGCTGCTCGATAAGCAGTTCGCGCTGCGCTATGATTGCTTCATCCGACATATCGTTGATGTTATCACCGCGATACAGCGCCGCAACGCCGAACGCATCGCGCGGGTTGTTGAACATCAAAATGCGATTGGCATAGTCTTCGTTCCACAGCGCGCCCCAGCTTGTGGGTGTGCTAACGTGGTCACTGTTGTAGATGATACCGGTGATGCCCCATGCATAAGGCACGGAAAATGCATTTTGCGGATCGTACGCAGGATTGAGGAACAACTCGTCAATATATTGGAAATTTGGTATATTGTTGAAATTTAAAGGAAAAAGCATGTCTTCTTCAATGAGCTGCTCAATCATATAGTCTGACGGCACAATAACGTCATAGCTCGCGCCGCCTATTTGCAGTTGTGTGTACAGCTCTTCATTGGTGCTGTATGTGCTGTAATTGACAGTGATGCCGGTTTCGGCTTCAAACTCAGCAATTAAATCTTCGTCAATGAACAGCCCCCAGTTGAAGACGTTGATGGTGACACCAGTGAAGTCTTGCACACCGTGCGTGTTATCTTCGCAGGTTACGCAGGCATCGGCTGTTTGCGAGAGTGGGGTGATGCCCGCCAAAACGATTGCCATGACAAGCAGGGAAACGATTTTCTTTTTCATTGTTTGTACCTCCATGATTGTTTATATTTTTTACACAGGCGCCCACAATGCGCCCCTACGGTGATTACATCCGGCCAAACAACCCGCCGCGCGGACGGCCGTTTTCGGGTTTCATATACTTAGCACTGCGCGCTTGCAGTAGATTGATGAGCACCATCACCGCCAGCACGGTCAAGAACAACAGCGTGAACATGGCGTAAACAGGCGGCGGCATGGCACGTTTGGTGTAGCTGTAAATCTCGACCGGAAGGGTCACAAAACTTGGCCCATGTACGAAGAAACTGATGACAAAATCGTCGAGCGACAGCACAAAGGCCATCATAAACCCACCCAATATGCCGGGGAAAATCTCGGGCAGTACAACTTTACGGAACGATTGGAACGGCGTACAACCCAAATCCCTTGCCGCTTCGCTGATATGTGGGTCGAGTTGCCGCAACTTGGGCATGACCGCAAGGATGACGTACGGCAAATTAAACGTGATGTGCGCAATCAGCAATGTCCCAAAGCCCAACGCATCGCGCTCCGATTGCATGGTACGTCCAATAAAGACAAAGAAAATGGCCAGCGATACGCCTGTTACGATGTCGGGGTTGGTGATGGGGATGCGAGTCAGCTTCATAACGACACCACGCATTTTTTTGCGCATTGACACGATACCCATGGCTGCCATTGTTCCGAGAATCGTCGCTGCGGTGGCCGCGAGAAAGGCAACAATTAAGCTATTTTGCAACAGCAGCATCAAGCGACTGTTGCCCGCCAACTGGCGGTAATTGTCAAGGGTAAAACCAGTAAAGATGGTCGGCGTTGAACTGGCGTCAAACGAACGCACAATCAAGAAGGCAATCGGTAGATATAGAAAAATGAAGACGCCGATGGTAAAGGCTTTTAATGCTTTCATTGTCACGCTAAAACCCTCCACTTCGGCTTGCGATTCCATGCGGCGGACGCGTTTTTTCAGCGCTTCTTCTCATCAGAATACACCCTCCTCGTCATCGCTAAACTTGTTCATGACGCCCATACAAAGCACCACCATCAGCATCAATACCAGTGACAGCGCGGCACCAACATTGGGGTTATACGCTGTGGTAAACATGTCTTCGATCATATCACCGATGAGCATTTGGCCGGCGGGGCCCATCTGCTGTGTGATGTAGAAAGTACTCACTGCGGGCACGAAGACCATCGTGATGCCCGCCGCGATGCCGGGCATACTCAATGGAAGCAGCACTTTGCGCAGTACTTGCTTGCGATCACAGCCCAAATCTTGCGCCGCTTCGATAACACGCTTGTCAATGCGCAATTGTACGGTATAAAGCGGCAGAATCATATATGGCAAGAAGTTGTACACCATGCCCAACACCAGTGCCGGCGGTGTGCGCAGTAAGGGCAGCGGCCCGATGCCGATAAGCCCGATGGCGCTGTTGACAATGCCGGTGTTTTGCAGTAATGCCACCCATGCCAGTGTGCGCAGCAGGAAACTCATGCACATGGGCAGAATAATCATCATCATAAGCAACCGTTGCCGGCTTGGACGGCAACGCGCGATATAGTATGCCGTGGGGTAGCCAATTAAAAAGCAGAACAACGTCGCGACAGCGGCGTAAAGAATGCTATCAACAAATGCGGGCAAAAATTCGCCCAATTGAGCCATGTTTCCAAATGTAAATTGTCCTGTGTGCTGATCGGTAAAGGCGAAGAATACCACCATAGCCATCGGCACGACGATAAATATCGCCATCCATACCAGGTAGGGCACGGCTATCAATCTATTTTTCATCGCAATTCACCATGCTGCGTTTCGTCGTAACTCTCTTCCTGCTCATTAAATTCCACCAACTCGTCAAATTCGGCGCTGTATGAACTGTAATCGCCGAATTGCCCGGAATAGCGACTCTTTTTCATAATGTGAATATCTTCGGGATTCAGGCGGATGCCGATTTGCGCACCAATTTCCGGTTGGTCGGTCGACTGTATCAACCATTTGAAGCCAGCGAAGTCGACGATAATATCGTAATGCACGCCTTTGAAGGTGATACTTGTCACGCGGCCTTTGAGATGGCCTTGCTCGACGGGTACGATGTCGATGTCCTCAGGGCGGATAACAATGTCGACAGGTTCGCGCTTGTCGAAGCCGCCATCAAGACACGGAAATTTGCGCCCAAAGAACTCGACAAGTTTATCTTCCAGCATAACACCGTCGAGAATGTTTGATTCGCCGATAAAATCGGCAACAAAAGCATTTTGCGGTTCATTATAGATGTCCTCGGGCGTGCCGACTTGATGGATTTCGCCCTTATCCATAACGACAACGGTATCGCTCATGGTCAATGCTTCCTCTTGATCGTGCGTGACATAGACGAACGTGATATCAAGGGTTTGCTGAATGCGCTTCAGTTCATTTTGCATATCTTTGCGCAATCGTAAATCAAGCGCGCCGAGAGGCTCGTCCAACAGCAATACGCGCGGACGGTTGACAATGGCACGAGCGATGGCGACGCGCTGCTGTTGCCCACCAGACATTTGATGCGTTTTGCGGCTTTCAAAGCCTTTAAGGTTGACAATTTCGAGTGCTTCTTTAACACGCGCACGAATTTCGCGTTCAGGCAGCTTGGCGATACGCAAGCCGAACGCAACGTTTTCGTAGACATTGAGGTGCGGGAACAGAGCATATCGTTGGAAGACTGTATTGACGTTGCGCTTGTGCGGCGGCACGTCGTTAATTCTCACGCCTTCGAAAAAGACATCACCTTTTGTCGGCGACAGGAAGCCGCCTAAAATACGCAGGGTTGTTGTCTTGCCGCAGCCGCTGGGACCCAACAGTGTGAGAAATTCTTTATCCTTAATGTTGAGATTGATGCTGTTCAAGATAATTTCGTCGTCAAACGACACCACGCAATCGGCGATGCGAATGAGCTCGGACATGTATCACTCCACCTTTCGAAAAAATTCGTAGAGACATACTATATATGGTATGACAGTATTTGTCAATAGTTAATTTTCGAGGATACCGATATACGATAAATTCCGATACAGCCCCGCGTAGTCGAGGCCGTAGCCTACTACGAATAAATCTTCCACCTGAAAGCCAAGATAATCCACCACCACATCGGTTTGACGGCGTGATGGTTTTTCCAGCAGCGTACAGATTTTAATTGACGCCGGTTTGCGGATTTGCAGTTGCTTGATAAGATAATCAAGTGTCAAGCCGCTGTCGAGGATGTCTTCAATGATGATGATGTCGCGCCCTTCAATGTCACAACCCAAATCCATCAAAATTTTGACTGTGCCAGATGTTTTTGTGCCGGCGCCGTAGGATGATACTTTCATAAACTCGAATTCACAGGGTAAGTCAATGGCGCGCGCCAAGTCGGCCATAAAGGTGACACAGCCTTTCAAAACGCCGACCAACAATGGGCTTTTTCCTTGATAATCTTGCGTGATTTCCGCGCCGAGCTCGCGGACTTTTGCGGCGATTTTCTCGGCACTTAGTAATGTTTTTGGTGCTGTCATGTGACCCGTTCTCCTTATGTCAAAAAGTGTCCAGCGACTGCGTGCAAACTTGTCCCAACGCTAAGTGGCAGACGGCGTTTTCGTCCGTGAAACTATCATACCAAAGAATGTCGGATTTTGCAACGGGTGATGAATGCGGCGCAAACGTCATCACGCACTAAATATTGACAGGCGCAGCGCAAGCGTGTTATACTTTGTATTCTAACACGAAACTCAAAATCTGTCCATTACATAGGAGGCCATCATGTCTAACGTCAAAATGCGAAGCGGTGAGTCCATCCCCCTCGAAATGCACAAGGTGCGTATGGTGCAAAAAATTAACCTCTTGCCGGTCGAAGAACGACTGGAAACAATGAAAAAAGCCGGTTTTAATACTTTCCTGCTGCGAAATCGCGATGTATTTTTAGATATGCTGACAGACAGCGGCGTCAACGCCATGAGCGAAAATCAATTCGCCGCTATGATGCAGGCCGACGACAGCTATGCCGGCTCGGAAACATATTATCGTCTTGAAGAAGTCATTCAAGATGTTTTTGGCATGAAGCATTTTCTGCCCACTCACCAAGGACGGGCCTGTGAAAACATCCTTGCCGAAGTGCTGGTCAAGCCCAACCCCGGTTCGGTCGCGCTGATGAATTACCACTTCACTACGACTAAGGCGCATATCGGGCTGAATGGCGGTTCAATCGAAGAAATTGTCATCGACGAGGGTCTCAACATCACGAGCAACCATCCATTTAAGGGTAATATGTGCCTTGATAAGCTCAATGCCGCCATTTCGCGGCTGGGCAAAGATAAGATTTGCTTTGTACGCATTGAGGCAGGCACAAACCTTATCGGCGGTCAGCCTGTTTCGATGGCGAATATGCGCGACGTATCCGGCATTTGCCGCAATCATGGCATTCCGCTTGTCTATGACGCCAGCCTGTTGGCCGACAACCTGTACTTTATCAAAACCCGTGAGGCGGCATATAAGAGCGTTGATATCAAAGCGATTACGCGCGAAATCGGCGAGTTGATGGATATTGTGTACTTCTCGGCACGGAAACTGGGCGCAGCGCGCGGCGGTGGTATTATGGTATCGGACGACAATTTATTCCTACGGATGCGCGAGCTAATTCCGTTATACGAGGGCTTTTTGACTTATGGCGGCATGTCGGTGCGCGAAATGGAGGCATTGGCCGTTGGGTTGCGCGAGACGATGGATATCGAAGTCATCAGCCAAACGCCGATTTTTGTTGAGGCGTTGTGCAATGAACTGCTCGGGCGCGGTGTGCCTGTTGTCACACCGCCGGGTGGACTTGGGTGTCATATTGACGCGCGGGCGTTCTGTGAACATATTCCACAGGAAATTTATCCGGCAGGCGCATTGGCAGCGGCGATGTATATCGCCAGCGGCGTGCGCGGTATGGAGCGCGGCACAATGAGTGAGGAACGCGACAAGACCACCGGCAAGGATAAACTCGCCGAGATGGAATTGCTGCGTTTGGCTGTGCCTAAGCGTGTCTTTACACTATCGCAAGTGAAGTACACCGCCGACCGTTTGGCGTGGCTGTATGAAAACCGCAAACTGATTGGCGGCTTGAAGTTTGTCGAAGAGCCGAACGTATTGCGCTTCTTCTTCGGGCGGCTTGCGCCTGTGGGGAATTGGGCAGATGATTTGGCCAAGGCATTTAGACAGGATTTTGGAGAGAGTCTGTAATTCTATACTAGGCGGCTCTTGGCGATAACTTCGGCATTGATGAAGATGGATTTTCTTTTTGGTAGGCCGTGACGTCTTTACTGCATTGGAAAAGGATTTTGCAGATTAACTGATACGACAACCCCCATGGGATATGGCGTTGCCAATCCCATGGGGGTTGTTTACGTTGTTATTTTTATTCCCGCTCAAAGAACCACTCTACATCCGGTTCGCGCGTATCGCGCAATACAAGCTCTCCTTCACGCAATTCAAACCAATGGCGTTCTTCGGCGGGCGGTGATGTGTCATCTCCATGCGGGAAAGCAAAGACAATTTGTCTGCCGTCGACATGCCAATAAAATGGATCCGGCGAAATTGCCGATATTTCCGCACCGTCGATCCTCGTGCCGACTTCCCCGCTGCCGTCAGCACGGAATATGTAGACAATTTCTAACTTTTCGTCCATGCTAGTATCAGAAATCTCAGCCACCCATGTGCCGACTAAATCACTGTCGATACTGTCCTCACATCCGGCGAGCGCGAGTACTGTCAGTAGTAAGATTGCTAAAATTGTCCGTTTCATTCGTATTGCCCTCCCAGCTTTTTTAATGACTATTGCAACAATGCCCTTTGTAGGCCACGTCTTCTTCCGGTTCTGATTGCAGGCGCTCCAACAACGCCGCAATCGCCGCCTTAGTGTCGCCTGTGGCATAACCCGCACTATATTCTACTAAAGTTTTCAACGCACTCGGCGTGCAATATTCATTAATTTTTCCACTTTTAGCTAAATTCATAAACAAATCCCCTGTCCTGCCCTCACGATAGCAGTCAACACAGAAACTGGGAATAAATCCATCTTCACACAGCCAGCGTACCACTTCGTCTAAATTTCGCGTATCGGAAACTGAAAACTGGCTTAATGCTTCTTCGTCCAACGTATAAGAGCCAACCCCTGTCCGCGAACCCGCCGAAATTTGGCTGACTCCGGCGTGTAACAGCCGCTTACGCAAAATCTCCGACTCTCGCGTTGAAGCAATCAATCCAACATACGGCAACGCCAATCGCAGCACGGCAACAATTTTTACAAAATGTTCGTCATCCAACGGGTACAACGGCTCGGCTGAACCCGCAGCCGCTTTCATTCGCGGCACACTAATCGTATGCGGTCCAACGCCGTGCGTTTTCTCCAAATGCAACGCATGGTGCAGTAGACCCAACACCTCAAAGTCGGCGTCGTACAACCCAAACAATGCCCCCAAGCCAATATCGTCAATACCGGCAGACATGGCCCTATCCATCGCCGTTGAGTGCCACGTAAAATCGCTTTTCGGACCGTCGGGGTGATAGTAGGCGTATGCCTCGGGGTGATACGTCTCTTGAAACAAAACATAAGTGCCTATATTGGCAGCTTTGAGTTTGCGGTAATCATCCTCACTCGCCGCCGCAATGTTGACATTGACACGGCGAATCACACCGTTATCGTTGACGGTGTTGTAAATCGTTTCAATGCTTTCAGTGATATACTCAATCGGCGCGTGGTCGGGATGTTGCCCGGCTTCGAGCGCCAAACGCTTGTGTCCCATCGACTCCAACACGCGCACTTCGGCGGCAATTTCGTCCTGCGTCAACACACGGCGCAGCGTTTGATTATCGGCTTTGTAACCGCAATAGCGGCAATTGTTTACGCAATGGTCATTGATATATAACGGCGCAAAAATGACTACACGCTTGCCGTAAATGCGTTGCTTAACCTGCCGTGCGGCATCGAGAATGCTCTGCGTCACTTGCGGGTCTTTGTTTTTCAGCAGCACTGCTGCCTCAAACGGCGACAGTCCCATCCCGGCCAAGCCTTTGTCAATAATGGCTTGAACGGTAAATGTATGTTGCGCAGCACTCGCGCCCGCCGCTAAATCACGCTCGATAGCGTTGGCGTAAAATGTTTCTTGCATTATTTTCTCCTTGGATTTTGCTATATAGCGTCACGATACAACGCCTATCGGCGCATAAAATACGTTGAGCGTCGAAGACGAATTACAGCTGAAAATGCTTATACTATTCAGACATTTTCTTTAAGTAAAACTCATCTTGTATTTTCAAGGCTTCTTTGACTTCTTGTATGTTTTCGGCACAGAATGTCGGCAATGGAATGACACAATGCCCACAAATAAACCCATACTTGCCGTCGGGCAGAATAATTGAATAACCGTATGCTATTCCAGTGCCGCATTGCCCGCACTTATTTTCACATTCAAAACAACGCGTTTCGTATCCAGTATTTTCATAGTTATATATTTTTTCAAGGGCTTCTTTGAACACACCTGTGTATTGTTGTAGTGCATAAAAACTCATGGCTATTTGTGGTGAATTATTTTTCGTTCTGATACTTAAAATTGTTTTCTTCGTTTTACTCTTTCTAAAATCCGCTTTATCTTCGTTTTTTCCTGTTAATGCAGGCATATAACCCAATGATATTGCATATTCGGCAACTTCCAAGTAGCTTTTCCGGCAATCATTCGGTAAAGTAACAATTATTTTGTTTAAGGCGTTTTTTTGTTTTTCTGTCATTTCAAAATACCTCTTTTGTTCAAAATATAAAACTTATTCACTATTGATTATCAAGCCGTTGTGTGGTACTTTGCTTATACTGCGAAATCATTATTTAAGTTTATGTGGGTTCTCTAACGCCAAATTGAAAACATTTCCGCAATTTTTACAAGCGATAGCTGTAACTTTCAGCATACCAAAAATAGATCTTTTTCCATCTGGGTTGAACAAACTGCCACCATAACCTGTAAGTTCACCTTGCCTCAAATTATCACTTCCGCATTTTTCGCATTTCTCAATAATATGGCTCATAGCTATACCACCTAATATAAATTTTCTGAGTATACTCCTAAACGTTATTAACAACCAACATTTCCCCCACTTGATACGCATCCCCCGCACCCATGGTCAAAATCAAATCGTTCGGCTGAACCTCTTTGCGCAAAATCTCGGCAATCTCGCCAAAATCACTCACTGCCCGCGCGCCGGGTATCAACGCTGCCAATTTCGCGCTCGACACAATACCCTCGTCCGGCTCGCGCGCCGCATAAATATCGGCAACAATCACGCTGTCGGCCAGTCTTAACGCCTCGGCAAATTCGTTGAGCATTTGCGCGGTGCGGCTGTACAAATGCGGTTGAAACACCACGCGCACAGCATTGAAACCCATCTCGCGCACGGCATTGAGTGTTAATTCCACCGCCGTGGGATGATGCGCATAATCATCATAGACCCACGCATCGTTGCACCGCCCTTTCAACTCCATGCGCCGTTCCGCCGACCGAAAGCTCTGTAATGCAACGGCCGCCTCTTGCCCCGGAATCCCCAGCATTTGCGCTACGCCCAACGCACCAAGCGCATTAAGCATATTAAAATCGCCCGGCACACTCAACGCAACGTGCGCGTAAAAACGCCCGTCCACAGTTACGTCAAAACTGGCGCACCCTTTGTCCCACATAATGTTTGTCGCTTGCACATTGTCGCTTTCAGCCAAGCCGAACGTCTTGTACTTCATGCCGTCCAATGCCTCGCGGCAATTCGGACACGCGCCGTTAATCAGCAAAATGCCGTCTTCCGGCGTGTTTTTCGCAAATTGCCTAAAAGCATCCAAAACCGCACCTAAATCGCTAAAAAAGTCTTGATGGTCATACTCAATGTTCAAAATTAGGCTAATTTTCGGATGAAAATGCAAAAACGAATTGTAGTATTCACACGACTCGGTAATCATTAAATTCGAGTCACCCAAACAAAAGCCCTTGGGCTGCGTCGGCGTCCGCGCGCCGATAAACGCCGTGGGCGAGCGGTCGGCAGTCGTTGCAATATGCGTCAGCATTGACGAAGTTGTCGTCTTGCCATGCGTGCCCGCAACGCAAACCGAGTATTCATACGCCGTCATAATCGCGCCCAAGAGTTCGGCGCGTTCATACAACGGAATCCCCAACGCCTTGGCTTGTAAGACTTCAGCGTTGTCATCACGAATCGCCGCCGACCGCACGCAAACTTTTGCATCGCCAATCAAGCTGCCGTCGTGTACTGTCGATATTTCAATGCCCAACGCTTCCAAGTCACCAACACGTTGGCTGTCCTGCATATCCGAGCCACTTACAAAATGCCCCGATTTGTGCAGTAATTCCGCCAATTGCGCCATCGAAACGCCGCCAATTCCAATAAAATGTACCCGAACACCGGGGTTTGACAATAATTCTCGTAATTTCATCGTTGCTCCTTAACCCCGAATTCCGAATCCCGAATTCTGAACTTCTAAATACGCTTCTTCCATCATGTAATGCGAGCCGCAAATCAACACTAAATCGCCATCTTGCGCCGCCTTTAACGCCATTTTAACCGCATTCGTGACTGTCTCGCAGGTTTTTACATCAGCACAATGCGCACTCGCCAACGCGGCTAAGTCCTCGGCAGGCATAACACGGTCGGCATTCGCCGCGGTTGCATAAAACACCTTACAATGCGGCGCAAGTAAACCAACGCATACATCCGCCTGCTTGCCGCGGCGCATACTGACAACGGCGTGAATTTCGCGCCCTTCGTACATTGATCTCAACGAATTCACCAACGCATACATACCGTCGGGATTGTGCGCAACATCCGCCATGACCAGCGGCTTTTCGCTCAAAATCTGCTGCCGCCCCGCCCACTCTACCGATTGCAAACCGTCTTGAATCACTTGCTCATCAACCACTACGCCGCAAAGACGCAGTTGCTCTAAACAGTCAATTGCAACGGCAGCATTTTTAACTTGATGTTCGCCCGCCAACGCCAAACAATACGGCTTGCCGCGGTATGTGAACCGCGTTTGCGCCGGCGTTGCTTCCAAGATAATAATAGACTCCGGCTCGGTAAATGTCAAAGGAATTTCCTTGACAAGCGATTGCTCTAAAATCACGTTCAACACGCCGTCAGACTGCCCGCCCATTGCCACAGCACGGCTGCCACGCTTGAATATACCACATTTTTCGTACGCAATTTGCGGTAATGTGTCGCCGAGGTATTCCATATGGTCAAACGCAATCGCCGTCACCGCCGCAATCAACGGCGGCTCAATCACATTGGTAGCGTCCCAACGCCCGCCCATGCCGACCTCAATCACGCAAAAATCAACGTCATGCGCCGAAAACACTTGCAACGTCACGGCCACAACAATTTCAAATTCGCTCGGCGGCTCTTCCCCGTCGCGTTCCATTTGTTCGATAACCGCCTTGACTGCCGTCATCCGCTCTGCCAATTCGTCCTGCGAAATCATCTCGCCGTTAATACGGATTCGCTCACAAAAATCAAACATATACGGCGACGTACACAACCCCACACGATAGCCCTGTTTACGCAGCACCGCGTCAATCATAGCACACGTCGACCCCTTGCCGTTCGTGCCGGCGACATGAATACAACGCAAGCCTTTTTCGGGATTACCCATCGCATTGAGCAATGCTTGAATGCGTGTTAAACCAGGCTTTGTGCCAAACTTCGCAACACCATGTAAATAATTTAACGACTCCTGATAGTTCACAAACTGCCCAATCCTTCCGTGATTTTCGCCAATTTCGCCATTAATGATGCCTCTTTTTCTCGGTCGGCCGCAACGACATTCGGCGGTGCTTTGGCAATGAATCCCTCATTGTTCAACCGCGCTTGCAACGGCGCAAGCTCTTTTTCCACTTTGACTTTCTCAGCCTGCAACCGCTTGATCTCGGCCTCACGATCAACCAACTGATCTAATGGCAGAAGAATCAGCGCCTCCTGCGTCATTACTTGCACATATCCTGTCAAGTCACTTGGTTTAACATTCGTAACCGACACTTCACTGCCCGAAGCCAACCTACACAACACAGCTTGACCTGCATCATAAGCGACAAGCTCGTCTGTTACAATCATAAGTGCCGTCTTTTTGCTCGGCGGAATATTCATCTCGGCACGCTTGGCACGGATGGCGCGGATAGCTTCCATCACGCGTTCCATCGCCGCGGTTTCTGCCGCATACGGCGCATTGCCGTCAGCTTGCGGCCATGTGCCGCGCACGAGTAAATCACACGGTTTATGCGGCAACGATTGCCATATTTCCTCGGTAATAAATGGCATAAACGGGTGCAACAACGTCAAAATCTTGGACAAAACGTATGTCAACACGCGCTGAACGTCCTGTTCGTGCGCAAATACGCGCGGTTTGGACAACTCGATATACCAATCGCAAAATTCGTTCCACACAAAGTCCACCATCATCTGCGCCGCCATGCCTAAATCGTAACGGTCGATTGCCGCCGTAACATTTTGTACTGTCGTGTGCAAACGGTTAAGAATCCATTTGTCTTCTTGCTGCAATGTATCGGGCAAGCTTGATTCGCTTAATTCAACATCGTTACTCAGTACAAATCTTGCCGCGTTCCATAGCTTATTCCCGAAATTTCGCATAGATTCGCACTTCTCGTCGCTAAACCGCAAGTCGTTGCCGTTGCCTACGCCAATTGTCAACGCCAAGCGCAACGAATCTGCGCCATACTTTTGCACCATTTCAACCACATCAACGCCGTTGTCGAGCGATTTTGAAATTTTTCGCCCATCTTCAGCCCGCACAAGACCGTGAATAAACGCCGTTTTGAACGGCACATCGCCCATGAATTCCAAGCCCATAACAATCATGCGCGCAACCCAAAAGAAAATGATGTCGTACGCGGGGTTGACAACCATTGTGGGATAAAAATACGCCAAATCGGATGTTTTCTCCGGCCAGCCAAAGACCTCAAATGGCCACAATGCCGCCGAAAACCACGTATCCAGCACATCAGAATCCTGCTGCCAATCATTTTGCCCGCATTTTTGGCATTCCTTCGGCACGGCACGCGCCACAACAAGTTCGTCGCACGCCGCGCAAGTGTAGGCCGGAATGCGGTGTCCCCACCACAATTGCCGCGAAATACACCAATCGCGAATATTTTCCATCCAGTGTAAATAAATTTTCGTAAAACGTTCCGGTTCAAACGCCATTTTCCCGTTTTTTACAACGTCTATCGCTTTTTTCGCCAACGGCTCCATTTTGACAAACCACTGCTCACTCGCCAGCGGCTCAACTGTGTCTTTGCAACGATAGCAGCTACCAACGGCGTGAGTGCGTTTTTCGGTTTTTGCAAGCAGCCCCGCTGCTTCTAGATCAGCCAGCATTTTCTTGCGCGCATCATAACGCGCTAAGCCTTGATACTGCCCGCCATTTTCGTTTACAACAGCCTGCCCGTCCAGCACAATCAATTGCGCCAAGCCGTGCCGCTGCGCTACATCAAAGTCATTCGGGTCATGCGACGGCG
This sequence comes from Oscillospiraceae bacterium, assembly GCA_009780275.1. Taxonomy (NCBI): domain Bacteria; kingdom Bacillati; phylum Bacillota; class Clostridia; order Eubacteriales; family Oscillospiraceae; species Oscillospiraceae bacterium. The sequence goes on from WRAI01000017.1 coordinate 45,425, forward strand.
TGATTTTTACACAGCCCGTGCCAAATTCGCGGTCGACATATTCGTCGGCAATTACGGGGATTTCGCGCCCAACAAGCGGCAGCACCACCATCTTGCCTACCAAGTGCGTATATCGCTCATCTTCGGGGTGTACGGCAACCGCCATGTCGCCCAGCATCGTTTCAGGGCGCGTCGTCGCAACGATCAAATACTCGTCAGTGCCTTTAACAGGATACTTGATATGCCACAAATTTCCTTCACGGTCGTTATGCTCAACCTCATCGTTCGCCAACGCCGTTTCACATTTCGGACACCAGTTGATAATGCGCAACCCTTTATAAATCAAGCCTTTTTCGTACAGCTTAACAAATGCCTCAACCACTGCACGAGAACATCCCTCGTCCATGGTAAAACGCTGACGTTCCCAGTCACAGGACACACCAAGGCTCTTAAACTGCTCAAAAATACGCCCGCCGTACTGTTCTTTCCACGCCCAAACATGTTCAAGAAATTTCTCACGCCCCAAATCGTGGCGCGTCACACCATGCTCTTCGCGCAGCATTTTTTCCACACGCGCTTGCGTTGCAATGCCGGCATGGTCAATACCGGGAACCCAACACGATTCATACCCCTGCAAGCGTTTGGCGCGAATAAGAATGTCCTGCAAACTGTTGTCATAAGCGTGACCGATGTGCAGCTGCCCTGTTACATTCGGCGGCGGCATAGCGATAGAAAACGGCGGTTTATCGGGATTGACCCGGGCGCGAAAAGCGTTTGCGTCCATCCACATGGCATATGTGCGACTTTCAGCAGCGGCATGATTATAGTTCTTTTCCATGACTTATCTCCAATTCGGGTTAAAAATGTATAACTTTAATAGTATATACCATATCGGCGTATTTGTCCACATTGCAGAAAATGCTTGTTGGACGGCATAACCCCAGAGATTGCATCATGCTTTTTTGCCCTTATTTTGTTGCTGCAAAAACATCCCTATACTGACAGCAATTATCGCTACAATGACAATTGCCATAATTTGTCTGAAAAATCTTGCAAAAAGTCCGGCAAAATCAATAAAAAATCCTTGATTATCTAATATAATTTCGCCGGTTTCAATGTCAAAAACCACCGTTCTGCGCTCGTCCGTTCGTATTGTCAGCTCGTTGCTTTCGGCATCAAAGTTTGTAATTGACCAGTTGTACCGATACGGTCTTGCAAAATCCATCTCCCTACGTCTTGTTTCTGCATCAGGATTATTTAACAAATGATGCCTTGAATATGTTCTGACAACTTCGCCATACGCATAAAAAACCAACGACTGGCTCCTGCCCGATGAGCAAGTAACAGACGAAACAAAATACGACATATCATTGGAAAAATACGCCCGCAGCCCCAGCCATGCCCTCCTAAAATGATTGATGGTATATACAAGTTGCCTCGGCTCTGTATTTGTATAAATCGCCGCTCTTTCATCACCATCTTCGTGTTCAAACCGATAATAGCCGCTCTCTTCGCAAAAGACGTAACCGTAGAAACGAAACACCCTTGTTTGGTCCTCTGAGATAATCTCAAACGATTCCGGCGGCGCAATCGACAACGCCATAACAGGCATTACAACAATATTAAGCAGCACTGTAATCAACGCGACCAATATGACTAACTTTTTCATGGCAACTTTTTTGCTCCTTATGCATGGAATGCAAATTTCCGCATTTTTTGGTTGACATAACAACTTTACGCTTTATCCCCCGCGCAACAACCGCCCCGTCCCAACTCTTTTCTAAAAAATATACACCGCTCTGTTTCAACAAATCCCAACCGCAAATGAAATTTATAGCTGTCAACATTATCCAGCAAGCAATCGCTCAGAAACTCGCGGCAACCGTTCTCCCGCGCCCAATGCTCGCACACAGCAACAAGCGCGCGCGCAATACCGTTTTTACGATGTGCTTCCCGAACGTAAATTGCCTCTAAGTACCCGCAAGTTTCGTCGTACGCCTTGCCGTTTACATACTCGCTCCGCAATGCGCCGTGGCTGACGCCGATTGGCCGTTCATCTTCATACGCGAGAAAAAATGCCGACTTTTTGTTTACTAAATCTTTCGCGGTACATTCGCGCAATTCTTCGTACGACTCATCATCGCCGTACAGTTCGCGCAACAGTTCGGTGACAAGCTCAACGTCACTTGCGCCCGCGTTTCGTAGCATAATCGCCATGCTTTTCCTCCTATTTCAACGTCACAACCGTCACGCCATCTTCTCCCTCACCATAACGCCCCAGCCGAAATGCCTTAACCTGCCGATGACCCTTCAAATGCCCATGCACTGCACTTCGCAACACACCCGTACCTTTGCCATGCACAATACGCGCCGTCTCCATCTTCGCCATAACGGCACTATCTAAATATGCGTCAACTTCCGGCAATGCCTCATCAACGTTCTTGCCAAGGATGAGCAGCTCCTGCGGCGCAGTGCGAAATGTCGGTTCATTGCTGCTGCCGTCACCGTGCCCGTAGTTTTTAGCCTCCACGGTCACTCGCTCGCGCTCAATCAGCTGCAATTCATCGACATGTGCCTTGACCTTCAAAATGCCTGCTTGCAACTCAACCTTGCCGTCTTTATCCGGTAACTTGATAACCGTTGCCTGTCCACCCAATTTCAGCATTTCGACGGTATCACCAACTTGTATAGCACATTGTTTAGGCTTTGCAGCTATTTTTCGTTTTATTTGCAAAGCTTTCTCCGTCTCATTAAGCTGCCGCTTCATGCTTGTCCGCGCCTCTTGCAATGTGTCAAAGCTGCCCTTGTTCGCCTTGCGGCGCAAAGCGGCGATTTCCTCATGCACTAAATCGGCCGCCGCCCGCGCTTCGTCTAAGATACGGTGTGCCTCAGTTTGTGCTTTTTCGGCGGCTTTTTGACGCTCGTTTTCAATCTCACGCGCCAGCCTGTCCCATTCGGCGCGTTTATTGCCTGCCAGCCGCGCATGCTCTTCAGCTGTTTGACGCGCGTCTTCCAGCTTCTTTCGCTGGCTGTCGAGTGCCGCGACGACATCCTCAACCGCCGCGTCACCCGTTTCAATATGCCGCACCGCCTGTGTGACAATATGTTCCGGCAGCCCCAGCCGCCGCGAGATGGCAAACGCATTAGACTTGCCGGGCACGCCAAGCAACAACCTATACGTCGGTTTCAATGTATCAACATCAAATTCACATGCCGCATTTTCCACACCGGCCGTCGTCAATGCAAAGGCTTTCAGCTCGGCATAATGTGTCGTCGCAGCAATAACCGCGCCTTGACTCCGCGCGTATTCAATAATGCTCCGCGCCAATGCCGCGCCTTCGACCGGGTCAGTCCCCGCGCCCAATTCATCAAACAAAACCAGCGTATTCTGCCCTGATTGCGCCAAAATAGCAACAATATTCGTCATATGCGCACTAAATGTGGATAGAGATTGCTCAATGCTTTGCTCATCACCGATATCTGCCAATACTGCGCGATAGAGCGGCACTTGGCTACCGTCATCGGCGGTAATAAACAGTCCGCAAGCTGCCATTAACGACAGTAGCCCGATGGTTTTCAACGCAACCGTCTTGCCGCCTGTGTTTGGGCCGGTCACGATAAGCGTGTCAAACGTTTCGCCCAACGTCACGGTAATCGGCACGGCAATTTTTCGGTCAAGCAGCGGGTGGCGCGCACGGCTTAGCGACAACGCGCCGTTTTCTGTAAGCGTCGGCCTGCTTGCGTACATTTCATACGCCAACTTTGCGCGGGCAAAAATGCAGTCTAGCGCAAGCAACATATCATGATTCATCAAAATCGCGTCGCCAACCTCAGAAACATCTCTGCTCAGCGCTGCCAAAATTCGCTCAATTTCAGCGCGTTCGGCGGCCTCCCATTCATGGATTTCGTTGTTCAGCGTCACCACTTCCTGCGGTTCGATAAAAAACGTCGCACCGCTGGAACTCACGTCATGCACCAATCCCGGCACGTCATTTTTATGCTCGTTGCGCACCGGCACAACAAACCGCCCGCCGCGTTGCGTAATCACGGCATCTTGCAACACTTTTGAACGGGATGACACAATTTTTTGCAATACTTCACGCACTTTACTCGCCGCAATACGTTTTTTTCGACGAATATTTGCCAGTTCCGGACTGGCATGGTCAGCAATCTCGTCTTCGCCGAGAATCGCCGTTGTGATAGCGTCTTCGAGACGTTTGATGGGTTGCAAGGCGGAAAAATATTTGCTTAAATGGTTGACATTGCCCGCTTTATCTTCACTCGCATATGACTTTGCCCCCCGCGCCGTGCGCAACAAATCAGCAACCTGCAATAATTCCCCCGTAGACAATACACCGCCGTCGTTTGCCCGCTTGACAATATCTTTCACCGGGCGCAACCCGGCAAAAGACGGACTACCCTGTGTACCGATGCAATCATATGCGTTAGCCGTTTCATCCAGCAAACACTGTGCATCGTGCATATTATTCGCCGGTATAAGTGCCACTGTCCAAGCCTTGCCCTCAGCACTTTGCGCACAATCGGCAAGCATAGCTAAAATACGCGACAACTCTAAGATGCGCATAGATTTTTGCTGCAAGTCCATCATATTATCTCTCCCTTTTGGCACACTTTACAACGGCATTTAGTTGACAAAACTTCACTCACTTCTGATTTCGTTGTCTGCGCAACTACACGCAAGTTTCCGGGATTCCATTTTTGCCGGACACCTGCTCAGCGCTTATGATAACCTCTTATAAAACACCAAGCTCTCAAACGCGTGCGCCAAGTGCGTTTGCAGATAATCTTCAGCCTCATCGCGCCAATCATCATCACTCACGACAAAGGAAAATGCCCGCTCAGTCGGCGCGGTTTGGCTATGATGAATGGCTTTCACACGGTCAGAAGAAAGCCCTTGCGGAGCTTCTAATTGATAACCTGCGATCGCCGCGATGCGCCACTCAAAGACCGCCTTGATATGTTCCAGCGTATACTGAGTGCCACTTAGTTTGTGCAGGGCAGTTAACATCAATCTCAGCAGCGCATCGTCCTGCCTGTCGCCGTCCGCCACGACATCGGCAACGTCGGCCATATATGTTGCCAGTGCCAGCTTCCGTACATCGCTGCGCAACGGCACAAAAAAACTGTGTGCTTCGGCGTCGTTGATAGTCAAGCGTTCGCGGTAGTCGAACACCGAAAATCGTGCATACACCAACGGCTCAACAAACGCCAACAATGGCGATTTGCGCCGCCGCGCACCCCGCGCACGCAACATCACCTTGCCATGCTGTCTGGACAGTACGAGCAGATACGCACTGTTGTCACCATACGGCGTTGCCCGCAACACAAGGGCGTCCAACTCGCTAAATATCTGGCTCATTCGACTGTGTAACCATAGCTCCGCACATGCGCCTGCGAATCACGCCAATTTTTGCGCACTTTGACCCATGTTTCCAAAAAAACTTTGCAGTTAAAGAACTTTTCCAGTTCAATCCGCGCCTGCTCGCCCACTTTTTTCAAAACAGAACCCTGCTTACCGATAACAATCGACTTGTGGCTCTCCCGCTCGCACACAATCGTCACGCCGATGCTCAGCAACCCGGCGCTCTCTTCCCATTGCTCACACACGCAGGCAATACCGTGCGGAATCTCCTGATTCAACGCCCACAGCAACTTCTCACGCACAATTTCGCAAGCATACTGTTGGTCGGGCTGATCTGTCACCATGCCGTCGGGAAAAAGTTGCGGCCCTTCAGGCATAAGCTTTGCCAACTCTTGCTTCAACGCGTCGACGCCATTTCCCGTCCGCGCAGACAACGGTATCATGGCAGTAAAGTCATACTGCTCAGCGTACAGTTGCAACACAGACAGCAATTCCTGTCGCGGCAACGTGTCAATTTTATTGATGACCAACACACAAGGCACGCCCATCGCCTTAATACGCTCCAACAAAATGCCCTCCGGCTTGCCAATACGCGCCACCGGCTCAACAACCAGCACAAGAGCATCAACATCCAGCATGCTCTCATTCACCGTGCGCTGCATGACATCATCCAACTTGTTTTTAGGCTTGTGAAAGCCCGGCGTGTCCATCAACACAAGCTGCACATCGTCATAATACGCCACTGCACTGATTCGATTACGCGTTGTCTGTGGCTTGTTGCTCACAATGGCGACTTTCGCGCCGCAAAGTGTATTGGTCAACGTCGATTTTCCGGCATTTGGCCGTCCGACAATAGTAATTAAACCCGATTTCATCGCAGTTCCCCCAATGTTTCCATAATCTCTTTCTCCCGCGCACGCATCCGCGCTTTTTCCGCGCCCTCGTCAACATGGTCGTAACCCAACAGGTGCAGTATCGAATGTACCGTCATGTAGCTAAGCTCACGCCTAACGCTATGTCCGAACTCAACAGCCTGCTGCTCTACTATCGGCAAGCAGATTGCCACATCGCCCAGAAAAACATCTTCACCGCTCGGGAACGATAGCACATCTGTGGTCTTATCAATATTCCGCGTACGAGCGTTGAGCCCGCGTATGCTTTCTTCGTCTACGCAAGCAACGGCAATTTGACGTTTGCCGTCCACACCCTCACACCGCAACGCACACCGTGCCGCGCGTTTAATTGCTCGCCGCATACTCCACGGCGCGCTCGATACGCTAATTTTTACGTTTCGCATAATTCTCATACGCTTGAATAATCCGCTGTACCATTACGTGCCGCACAACATCTTTATGGCTCAATTCACACTGTGCAATGCCTTCGACATTTCTCAGCACCCGCATGGCCTCAATCAGCCCCGATGGTTTATCTTTCGGTAAATCAACTTGTGTCACGTCGCCGGTGACAACAACTTTGGAGTTCTGTCCCATGCGCGTAAGAAACATTTTCATCTGCTCACGCGAGGTATTTTGCGCTTCATCAAGGATGATAAATGAATCATCTAATGTCCGCCCGCGCATATATGCCAAGGGTGCGACTTCGATTGAACCGCGCTCCATATGCTTTTGATAATTGTCGCCGCCCAACATATCAAACATGGCGTCATATAACGGGCGCAGATACGGATCAACTTTATTTTGCAGATCGCCGGGCAAAAAGCCCAACTTCTCCCCTGCCTCAACCGCCGGGCGCGTCAAAATAATGCGGCTGACCGCTCTATCACGGAACGCCGTCACTGCCGCCGCGACCGCCAAATACGTCTTGCCCGTGCCTGCGGGACCAACGCCCAACGTTACAGTGTTCTTTGCAATGGCATCAATATATCGCTGCTGCCCGGGCGTTTTTGCTTTGATAGGCTTGCCGCGCGCCGTCACACATACCACGCCCTTGCCCATAGCTTCAAGCTGACTGTCCTGCCCGTCTTCCACCATCTGCATGACCATATTGACGTTCTGCTCATCAAGTGCTTCGCCTTTGGCAACCAGCGACAGCAACGCTTGCACCGCCCGCGCCGCCAAGGCTACCACCTCAACCTCACCGCTAATTTTCACCTCATCGCCGCGGCTGACAATCACCACGCCATACTGCTTTTCAATCAGCCGAATGTTTTGGTCAAAGCTGCCGAATAGTGCGATAAGCTCCTCCATGCGGTCTACTTGAATAATCTGCTCCAAAATTACACCTCATAATATAACGTAATGCTCGCTAACACCGCCACGGGTGCGGTTTCACAACGTAATATTCTCGCACCCAGCGTCACAGCTGTCAATGATTGCATCGCTTTTTCGGCTTCATCTTCGCTAAACCCACCCTCGGGGCC